>NZ_JASHDW010000011.1:0-102282 GCF_047463435.1 Streptococcus mitis
AAGCTTCTCTAAGCTATATCCTTGTTTTCTAAGTTCATAGATCTGAACTTTATCATCATAACTCAATTTCATAATAAAACACCCCAAAAGTTAGATTTTTTCTGTCTAACTTTTGGGGTGCAGTACACAATTTTGCTCTATCGCTTTTTTTATTTTTCTAAAAACAGCGGTAAAATACAGGATTTTTCACTCTTAATAGTGAAGTCTAAAAATTGAGAGAGTTTTATGAAAAATCGTTCACCGCCATTTCCTACCTTATCAAATTTATATAAGGAGGAATAAAATGGTGTATTTTATCTATGTAAATGGGGTAAAAGTCCCTGTTTCCAGAGAAGTTCTTGTATGATTAATTTGTGAACATTTTCCTATAATTTTGTAATATTTTTGAGACTATAATATATTAGATAAACATGTCTTTTGTGTTTCACTTTATTTTACAATAAGACTAATTTTTGAAAGTCAGTAATTTTAAATAGTTGATAAAATATTTGCTCTCAGACGGTTAATAGATATGCTTATGAGAAGTGTTTAATAAATTAATTTTAGTTCAAAATGTCCAGTTTGGACACTTTGAAAGATTTCTTAGTTTTATATATTATACTTTTCTCAGGAGAAAGCTAGATGTACAGACGTTTGAGAGATTTGAGGGAAGATCACGATTTGACCCAAAAACAAATAGCTAAAATACTTTCGTTTACAAACTCAGCTTATGCTAAAATTGAACGGGGTGAGCATGCCTTGACGGCAGATGTATTGGTAACTCTCTCAAACTTTTACGATGTCAGTACAGACTATCTATTGGGATTGATAGATTTTCCTGATAAAATTCGCTTTAGAAAATAATCTCCTCAATTGCATAGAGTGTGAAAATGAGGAGATTTTTTATTTGTTCTTTGACAATTGAATAGTCCAAAATGGTACTTTCCTCATTTGTGGAGCAGATTTGAATGGCTCGCCATGATAAGAGCGATTTTAAAACCATCAATAAAATAGAGCGATACTTTATATGCCATGATACAAATGATATACAATGATACTTCTGACCGTTCAGGCTGCCACCGTAAAAGAGCAGCAAGTGAAATTCTTATGATGACTTCATCAGTCATGCCATGGAGGAGAAAATATTTTTTAGGAAGGATGATGATATGAATATAAAATATATATCTGTCGAAAATTCCATTGCCGAATGGGCCGATAAAAAGGGAATTCTAAAAAGATGGGATGGTTTAAATCAATATACATTGAACAGATGGATTAAAGAAATGCGAGAAAACAGAACATTTTCCATGTATGTAATTAACCCAACCCATAAACTTGTTTTCATTAATCTAGAAGGATTTGAAAGTTTCTTAAGATGGAAGCAAAAGCGGACAAAATAAGGAAGTCATGGTATAATATAGGGTAGTTATTTATTCTATACAACAATGATTTATTTCTTTTTAAGAGTTAAGAGGAATTAAATTATGTATTATGTAACTAAAACAAATTCAAAAGGGCAACCCTTATATCAAGTGGTTGAAAAGTACAAAGATCCACTAACAGGAAAGTGGAAATCAGTAACTGTAAGTTATACTAAGAATACTAGTAGGGCGAGGAAACAAGCTGAAAGAGAGGTTCTTGATAAAATAGATAGACTAACTACTTCATTTGAAAGTCAGTATAGTCCTGAACTGATTACAACATTTGGAGAGTTAAAAGAAAATTGGTTTCAGACTTGGTGTGTCTCTGTTAAACCACAAACAATTCAGAGAGAACTACTGGTTATGAAGCGTCTTGGGAAAATTATAGGAGATGATTTTTTGTTAGACAGGATTACTCCACTTCTGATGAAAAATAGTCTCAATAAATATTTAGAAATGTATGATGCATCGCCTTCAACAATGACTCATATAAAAAGTACTTGTAATAAGATTTTTAATCATGGTGTGTTATATAATGTCATTAAGTTTTCTCCAATGACTGCGGTAAAACTAGATATTTCACTAGAGAAAAGGCGTAAAGCAAAAGAAAGACATGATTCTAAATTTCTAGAAATCCATGAATTACATGCATTTTTTGATGTGTTACGCCAATGCAGAAATGCAAACTATTATGATCTTGCTATAGTATTGTTGCTTACAGGTATTCGAATTAGTGAAGCAGCATTTTTACCATCAGATATTGATTTTGAAAAAGGAATCTTGCATATTGATAAAGCACTTCAATATCATTGTTTAAAAGTTAAACAATTTCATTTTGATACAACTAAAACACTCAATTCAATTAGAGAAGTAGCTTTGCCTGAAGCTGCAAGCGAAGCTATTAAAAGGACAATACAGAGAAATAAAGATTTTGATGCTTATATGAAGAAACATCCCTGTCCTGCTTTTACACATTCTGAAAGTGTATTTAGAACAGAATACGGCTCTCCAATAACATCAAGCACTTTTCGTCAAATTTTGAAACGAATAGAAGGAAAATTATTGACAAATTGTTTAAGTGACTATGGTTTTAAGTGGGTAAAACATGTTACTCCCCATTCGTTTAGGCATATGCATATTAGTTACCTTCAAAGCAATGAGATGCACATAGCAGTGAAAGATATTATGACTAGAGTAGGACATGCTAACTTTGAGACAACAATGGGCTATACACATAATATAAATCGTTCACAAGAAAATACTGTAAAAGCCTTAAATCAATTTGTAGAAAATCACAATTTCCATTTTGAAGAATTGAAAAGTTATACCTGTAAATATTCCAGAATGATTGAAAAATTCATTGAAACTAGTGATAATAGCAATAAAGTAGAATTAAGTGTTGATGAGTTCAAAGACTTGTTACACCTTAGTCCACGTTACTCACCTAAAAATATTGTTTCAAATTTACTATTAAAAATCAAAAAAGATATTGTCAAATACCACCCACAGTTTGATATAAAGATTGTGAAATCAAGTGAGAATCAAATCAGAGGTTTTTCCATTGCATGGTAGTTTTGGTGTTCGCTTGGTGTTTAGACAATAGTAAAATAAAATAGGGGTTCTAAACCCTTGCTACGAAAGGAAAAAAAACTCAATGGCTACTATTCAATGGTTTCCTGGTCACATGTCTAAAGCACGTCGACAGGTTCAGGAAAATTTAAAATTTGTTGATTTTGTGACGATTTTGGTGGATGCACGCTTGCCTCTATCTAGTCAAAATCCTATGTTGACCAAGATTGTTGGTGATAAACCAAAACTCTTGATTTTAAACAAGGCGGACTTGGCTGATCCAGCAATGACAAAGGAATGGCGTCAGTATTTTGAATCACAAGGAATCCAGACGCTTGCTATCAACTCCAAAGAGCAAGTGACTGTAAAAGTTGTAACAGATGCAGCCAAGAAGCTCATGGCGGATAAGATTACACGTCAGAAAGAACGTGGTATCAAGATTGAAACCTTGCGTACCATGATTATAGGGATTCCAAATGCTGGTAAATCTACTCTCATGAATCGTTTAGCTGGTAAGAAAATTGCCGTTGTCGGTAACAAACCAGGTGTGACCAAAGGGCAACAATGGCTCAAAACCAATAAAGACCTGGAAATCTTGGATACACCGGGGATTCTCTGGCCTAAGTTTGAGGATGAAACTGTAGCGCTTAAGTTAGCCTTGACTGGAGCTATTAAAGACCAGTTGCTTCCTATGGATGAGGTAACTATTTTTGGTCTCAATTATTTCAAAGAACATTATCCAGAAAAGCTGGCTGAACGCTTCAAACAAATGAAAATTGAGGAAGAAGCGCCTGTTATTATTATGGATATGACCCGTGCCCTCGGTTTCCGTGACGACTATGACCGTTTCTACAGTCTCTTCGTGAAGGAAGTCCGTGATGGCAAACTCGGTAACTATACCTTAGATACATTGGAAGACCTCGATGGCGACGATTAAAGAAATCAAAGAACTCCTTGCTACTGTCAAGGACCTTGATAGCCCTATTATTTTAGATCTTGAAAAGGATAATCGCTCTGGAATTCAAAAGGAAATCAGCAAGCGTAAAAAAGCTATTCAGGCAGAATTGGATGAGGATCTTCGTTTGGAATCCATGCTTTCCTATGAAAAAGAACTTTACAATCAAGGATTGACCTTAATTGCTGGTGTTGATGAGGTCGGCCGAGGTCCTCTGGCTGGGCCAGTAGTTGCTGCAGCCGTTATCTTACCTAAAAATTGTAAGATTAGAGGTCTCAACGACAGCAAGAAAATTCCTAAAAAGAAACATCTGGAGATTTTCCAAGCCGTTCAGGAACAAGCCTTGTCAATTGGTATTGGTATCATGGATAATCAGGTCATCGACCAAGTCAATATCTATGAAGCGACCAAATTAGCCATGCAGGAAGCAATTTCCAAGCTCACTCCTCAACCTGAGCATCTCTTGATAGATGCCATGAAACTGGAGTTGCCGATTTCACAAACCTCCATCATTAAAGGAGATGCAAACTCTCTCTCTATCGCCGCAGCTTCCATAGTAGCCAAGGTGACACGTGATGAATTGATGAAGGAATACGACCAGCAGTTCCCTGGCTATGATTTTACTGCTAATGCAGGATATGGAACTGCTAAACACCTAGAAGGACTGGAAAAACTAGGAGTTACCCCAATTCACCGGACCAGCTTCGAACCCGTTAAATCGCTGGTTTCAGGAGAAAAAGAAAGTTAAGTTAGAAGGAATGATTATGGAGGAACAGTCAGAAACACTCAGTTCCAAGAAAGAATTCGCCTTTGCCTCAAGCACCATATTATCCCAAGTTGGACGAGGAATCATCGTCGGTCTCGTTGTTGGAATTATCGTTGGATCCTTTCGTTTCTTAATCGAAAAAGGCTTCCACCTGATACAAGGATTTTATCAAGATCAAGCGCACTTAGTGCGCAATCTTTTTATCATTGGTCTATTTTATTTAATAGTTTGTTGGCTCAGTGCGAAATTAACTCGATCAGAAAAAGACATAAAGGGTTCTGGAATCCCTCAAGTCGAAGCCGAATTAAAGGGATTGATGACTCTCAACTGGTGGGGCGTTCTTTGGAAAAAATATGTTTTAGGAATTCTCGCTATTGCAAGTGGACTCATGCTGGGGCGTGAAGGACCCAGTATTCAACTTGGAGCGGTAGGTGGTAAAGGAATTTCCAAGTGGCTTAAATCCAGTCCAGTGGAGGAACGCTCCTTGATTGCTAGTGGAGCTGCAGCAGGATTAGCCGCAGCCTTTAATGCACCAATTGCAGGACTTCTCTTTGTTGTAGAAGAAGTTTATCACCATTTTTCGCGCTTTTTCTGGGTGTCTACTCTCGCAGCTAGTCTCGTAGCAAACTTTGTCTCTCTGCTCATATTTGGGCTAACGCCAGTGCTAGACATGCCTGATAATATCCCTCTCATGACCCTAGATCAGTATTGGATATATCTCCTCATGGGAATTTTTCTCGGGCTTTCCGGTTTTCTCTATGAGAAAGCTGTGCTCAATGTTGGTCGAGTTTATGATTGGCTTGGTCAAAAAATCCATTTGGATAGAGCTTATTACCCAATTTTTGCCTTTATTCTCATCCTACCAGTCGGAATCTTCTTACCCCAAATCCTTGGTGGTGGAAATCAGCTGGTTCTTTCCCTAACTGAGCAAGATTTTAGTTTTCAAGTTCTATTAGCGTACTTTTTGATTCGCTTTGTTTGGAGCATGATTAGCTATGGAAGTGGCCTGCCAGGAGGAATTTTCCTACCAATTTTGGCACTTGGCTCCTTACTTGGTGCCCTAGTTGGTGTTATTTGTGTCAATCTTGGACTTGTCAGTCAAGAGCAATTCCCTATATTTGTCATTCTAGGAATGAGTGGCTATTTTGGAGCAATATCCAAGGCTCCCTTAACTGCTATGATACTCGTAACTGAGATGGTAGGAGATATTCGCAACCTCATGCCACTTGGTTTAGTAACCTTGGTCGCCTACATCATCATGGATCTACTCAAGGGTGCACCAGTCTATGAGGCTATGTTGGAAAAAATGCTGCCAGAAGAAGCGACAGATGAAGGAGAAGTTACTCTCATTGAAATCCCTGTTTCAGATAAAATAGCAGGAAAACAAGTACACGAACTCAACTTACCACATAACGTACTCATCACCACCCAAGTCCATAACGGTAAAAGCCAAACCGTTAACGGTTCAACCAGAATGTATCTCGGAGATATGATTCACCTAGTTATTCCAAAAAGTGAAATTGGGAAAGTAAAAGATTTATTGTTGTAGGAGCTTTTTACATAATTTATGTTATGTAAAAATAAACTTCTTAATTAATTAAATATATAATTAAATATATTAGAAAACCGATTCTCAGCAATGAGATCGGTTATTTTTTACAGATAAGATATTTCACATACAAATAATTGAACTTTGGTAAAAATAAGACTATAATCAAGTTAGAAATAATAAAGCATAAAGCTAGAAAGGAGTTTACTGTATCAAATCTTTACAGTAAGATTAAAATCATGAAAAAGAAAACAATAGCAATTATACAATGTATTTTGTATCTCATAGCTCCTTATATAGCTCTTCAGTTGTGTAGTATTAACAGAAGTTTAGTGGGTGAGTTCTTTATTGTTTATCTTATTCTGTTGACTATTTCATTCTGGTTTAGTATTTGGAAACTAGAAAAAGCACTAGATAATGATTCACAATAATAACTCCAAAGATTTAGATCTGTTTTACACAGGTCTAAGTCTTTTTTAAAAAAACTCTATAACATCTTTCCGAAAAACTATAATTTTCTTGAAAAATATATAAGCCTATGCTATACTACTAGTAGACTTATTTATGGAGAAAATACATGAAACGTGAGATTTTACTGGAACGAATCGACAAATTAAAACAAATCATGCCCTGGTATGTTCTGGAATACTACCAATCTAAGCTGGCTGTGCCCTACAGTTTTACAACCTTGTATGAATACCTCAAGGAATATGACCGATTTTTCAGCTGGGTTTTAGAGTCTGGCATTTCAAATGCTGATAAAATGGCTGATATTCCTTTATCTGTCTTGGAAAATATGTCAAAGAAAGATATGGAATCCTTCATCCTTTATCTACGTGAACGTCCTTTGCTGAATGCTAATACAACAAAACAGGGTGTTTCTCAGACAACCATCAATCGGACCTTGTCAGCACTTTCTAGTCTTTATAAGTATTTGACTGAGGAAGTTGAAAACGATCAGGGAGAGCCTTATTTTTATCGTAATGTAATGAAGAAAGTTTCAACCAAGAAAAAGAAAGAAACACTTGCTGCCAGAGCTGAAAACATCAAACAAAAACTCTTTCTAGGTGATGAAACAGAAGGTTTTCTAACTTATATCGACCAAGAATACCCACAGCAGCTCTCAAATCGAGCTCTCTCATCCTTCAACAAAAATAAAGAACGTGATTTGGCAATTATCGCCCTTCTATTGGCTTCTGGTGTCCGCTTATCTGAAGCTGTTAATCTGGATTTAAGGGATCTCAATCTAAAAATGATGGTTATCGATGTCACGAGAAAAGGGGGCAAACGTGACTCGGTCAATGTTGCTGCCTTCGCCAAACCCTATTTAGAGAATTATCTATCCATTCGGAATCAACGCTATAAGACAGAAAAAACAGATACAGCTCTTTTTTTGACACTCTACAGAGGTGTTTCCAATCGTATCGATGCTTCCAGCGTTGAGAAAATGGTTGCTAAGTACTCCGAGGACTTCAAAGTCCGTGTAACCCCCCATAAACTACGACATACCCTAGCAACTAGGCTTTATGATGCGACTAAATCGCAAGTTTTGGTCAGTCACCAGCTGGGGCATGCCAGCACACAAGTCACTGACCTCTATACCCATATCGTTAATGATGAACAAAAGAATGCTCTGGATAGTTTATAAAATACATAAAATAATTTATGTAAACAAAAACTCATAAAAAGAAGCTGGTCCTACAACCAACTTCTTTTTGATTTATCCAACTACCGCTTCAGCGATTTCTTCACGGCTAATACCAGCAAAGTAGCGTGTGATATCAATGGTTTCTAGCGCCTTAAGGACATCTTCGCGTTCGTATTTCACCCCACGAAGGACATCTTCTACTGCAGCAACGTCTTCAATACCAAAGAAGTCACCATAAATCTTGATGTCTTGGATTTTTGATTCGACGACATTAGCAAAGACTTCGACCTTACCACTGGTGAATTTTGTTCCACGACGGACGTTAAATTCAGGTGATTTACCATAGTTCCAGTCCCAAGTTCCAAACTTAGTATCCTTGATGCGATTGATTTCAGCCAATTCTTCCTCAGAAAAAACGTATTCTGTCATCTCTGGATACTCTTTTTTCATGTATTCCAAGAGTAGGTCACGGAATTCTTCAACCGTGATTTTTTCTGGCAATTCATTGACAATATTGGTTACACGAGCACGGACGGATTTCACACCTTTTGACTCAAATTTGTCCTTTGAAACCTTGAGGGCGTTAGCAAGGACTGACAAATCAACGTCAAAGAGCAAGCAACCGTGGTGCATGATACGACCGTTGATATAGGCTTGAGCATTGCCGCAGAATTTCTTTCCATCAATCTCAAGGTCATTACGGCCTGTGAACTCAGCTTTAACCCCAAGTTGAGCCAGGGTATTGATAACCGGAGTTGAGAAGCTCTTGAAGTCAAAAGCCTTGTTTTCATCTTCTTTTGAGATGATCGTGTAGTTGAGGTTATTTAAATCGTGGTAAACAGCTCCACCACCGCTGATACGGCGGACCACCTCAATACCATTTTCTCGAACATAATCACGGTTGATTTCTTCGATGGTATTCTGGTGACGACCAACAATGATAGATGGCTTGTTAATCCAAAGTAGGAAGATTTGATCCTCATCCAAAAGGTGTTTAAAGGCATATTCTTCCAAGGCAATATTAAAGGCAGTGTCGTTTGAATGATTGATAATATATTTCATGATATCCCTTTATACGATAGAGACTGGAAAGATATTTTCCAGTCTATTCTATCTTTCTTTTATTTTTTCTTAGGTGAGTGGATGGCCATTCCTAAAACATCCGCAAATGCTTCGTACATCACTTCAGAGTAGGTTGGGTGTCCGTGGATAGTCTTCAGCATTTCTTCAACAGTAATTTCCATTTCGATGATGCTTGACGCCTCATTGATCAATTCTGCAGCTGCAGGACCGATGATATGAACACCAAGGATTTCCCCGTATTTCTTATCTGCGATGACTTTAACGAAACCTTGAGCAGCATCCGATGCAATAGCACGACCGTTGGCTGCAAAGTTGAACTTACCGATGGCTACATCGTATTTCTCACGGGCTTGTTCTTCTGTCAACCCTACTGCTGCTACTTCAGGGAGAGTGTAGATGGCTGCAGGAGTCAAATTCAACTTGGCAACAGCATGATTTCCTTTAAGAGCATTCTCTGCGGCAACTTCTCCCATACGGAAGGCTGCGTGAGCTAACATCTTAGTACCGTTGATATCACCTGGTGCATAAATGCCTGGAACTGATGTTTCCATGTATTCGTTGACCTTGATACGACCACGATCCAATTCAAACTCAACCTCTCCAATACCTTCAAGGTCTGGAACACGACCGATTGAAAGAAGAGCTTTATTCGCGATGATATCGTCTTTTCCTTCAACCTTGATACGAAGTTGACCATTTTCCTCAATGATTTCTTGCAGTTTAGTATCAGTCAAGATGGTCATTCCTTTACGCTCAAGGATCAAGCGAAGATTCTTAGAAACTTCTGCATCCATAGCTGGAACGATACGGTCCATCATTTCGATAACAGTTACTTTTGAACCAAATGTCATGAAGGCCTGACCAAGTTCGATACCGACAACACCACCACCGATGATAACAAGGCTTTCTGGCACTTCGTTCATTTCAAGAATGTCGTCACTAGTCATGACAAGTGGAGATTCCATACCAGGAACATTAATCTTGCTGACTTTTGAACCACCAGCAAGGATGATTTTCTTGGTTTCAAGCAGTTCAGAACCATTTACCAAGACATTCTTGTCTTTAGTGATTGTACCAATACCTTTATGTACAGTAACTCCGTAGCTACGAAGAAGTCCTGCAACACCACCAACAAGAGTATTAACAACTTTAGATTTAGTTTCTAAAAGTTTTTCCATATCTACAGTGAAGTTTGGATTTTCGATTACGATACCACGGTTTGCAGCATGACCGATATTCTCGATAATTTCAGCGTTGTGAAGGTAAGTCTTAGTTGGAATACATCCGCGGTTTAAGCAGGTTCCACCGAGTTCAGATTTCTCAACAAGGGCAACCTTACCACCGAGTTGGGCAGCTTTGATGGCTGCAACATAACCAGCAGGACCTCCACCAATCACAACGATATCAAAAGCATCATCGCTCTTACCATCATCGTTTGAGGCACTTGCTGCAGGTGCTGGGCTAGCTTCTGGCGCTGCGGCTCCAGCTGTTGGGATATTTTCCCCTTCTTCGCCAAGGTAACCGATAACTTCCGTTACAGGGACTGTTTCACCGTCCCCTTTAAGGATAGCAATCAAGTACCCATCTTCTTCGGCTTCCAATTCCATGCTGACTTTGTCAGTCATGATTTCCAAAAGGATTTCTCCTTCTTTTACAAATTCTCCAACTTTTTTATTCCATTGGACGATTTGTCCTTCTGTCATATCCACGCCGGCTTTTGGCATAATTACTTCTAAGGCCATGTCTTCCTTCCTTTATCTATATCTTAAAAATGAATACTCTTGTTCTTAAATCAACATTGAGATTGGATTTTCAATCAATTCTTTCAAGTCTTTCATAAACTTAGCACCAGCCATACCATCTACTACACGGTGGTCAATTGTTAAACCAAGACTCATGATTGGGCGAATCACAATTTCACCATTGACGACAACTGGCTTCTCGATTGTCGAGCTCACACCAAGGATAGCTGAGTTTGGTTGGTTGATGATAGGACCAAAGGACTGAACACCAAACATTCCCAAATTACTGATTGTGAAGGTTGAATTTTGCAACTCACTTGGAGCCAATTTGCCATCCAAGGTACGGCCAATAACATCTTTGAAGGCTACAACCAACTCTGAAAGAGTCATCTTCTCCGCATTGTAAACAACAGGTGTCATTAATCCATTATCCATCCCAACTGCCATCGCAAGATTGACATAGTTATGAGTGATAATGGTCTTGCCATCTTCTGTCAACGAAGCATTGATATAAGGATGCTTCATCAAGGTTTTCACAACAGCAAGTGAAAGAAGGTCTGTTACAGTAGTCTTCTTCCCAGTTGCTTCCATTATTGGCTCAAGCACCTTCTTACGAAGAGCCAACATTTCAGTCATATCAACTTCATAGTTGAGCGTGAAGGTTGGAGCAGTTAGGTAAGATTCAACCATCCGTTGGGCAATAACCTTACGCATTGGTGTCATTGGAATACGTTCAATTTCACCGTATGGTGTTACATTATCAGGAACTTCTTCCACTTTTTCAATCTGAGCAGGAGACTTGATGGTATCGTTTTCGATATTTTCAGGAAGCAAGGCCAAAACATCCTTCTTCATGATTTTACCACGATGACCAGTTCCTTGGATTTCCTGCCAAGCAATGTTATGTTCGAGGGCAATTCTTTTTGCAAGTGGCGAAATGCGAACCACGTTTGTGTCTTTATAAGTTTCCACGTCTTCTTTGTGGACACGACCGTTTGCACCTGAGCCAGAAACGTCGTAGAGGTTGATCCCTAAATCATCCGCTAACTTTCTAGCCGCAGGAGTCGCTCTTAGCTTGTCATCAGCCATGACCTCTCCAATTCTATACTAAGATATTAAGGACACAGAGAGCAATGAAAAAATAGGAGATTGACGATGTGTTCGATGAACACAAGGAAATCTATCTTTTTTTCGCAGACCTCCGTCCGAATTCAATTAAATGATGCAAAGGGCGTTTAAAAGCGACCGAAAAATAGGAAATCAACGCAGACTTCGATGAAGCCAAAGAGATTTATCTTTTTTCCGAGCTTTTAGCCCGAGTTCAACTCTACAAGTAACTTGGACACGGAACGTGTCTCAAGTTACTACGGTTGCCGCTATCAGGCGGTCAACCTAGTAGACTTACTAAGTCGTTCGTCGAATAAAATCGATTCGACTCCCTCCTGTCGCAACTTTAGAAATAACTTGGGTACATTACATATCTCAAGTTACTAAAGTTAAAATCAACCATTGTTTTACATAACTTATCTTATGTAATTCTATTCTTTGTTATATGTTTTACGGATGGCATCTTTGATGCTTTCAACTGTTGGAATCATTGCATTTTCTAGGTTTTGTGCATAAGGCATCGGCACATCTTCTCCTGCACAACGGCGGATTGGTGCATCTAGATAGTCAAATGCTTCTGACTCTGAAATAATAGCTGAAATCTCTCCGATATAGCCGCTTGTTTTGTGGGCATCGTTGACCAGAACAACTTTACCAGTCTTCTTAACTGAGTTAATGATGATATCCTTATCAAGCGGAACGAGGGTACGTGGGTCAACAATTTCAACTGAAATGCCTTCTTCTGCTAATTCTTCAGCTGCTTGAACCACACGGCGAAGCATTTTTCCATAAGTAACAACTGTTACATCTGTACCTTCACGTTTGATTTCCCCAACTCCAAGTGGAATCGTGTAGTCTGGATCAACTGGCACTTCCCCTTTTTGGTTAAATTCTGACTTGTACTCAAGAATGATAACTGGGTTGTTATCACGGATAGAAGACTTGAGCAGTCCTTTCATGTCAGCAGGTGTACCTGGAGCCACAACCTTAAGTCCAGGAATATGAGTAAACCAAGACTCTAGTGATTGCGAGTGCTGGGCTGCAGAACCAACTCCGTTACCAGCAGCGCATCGAACAGTCATTGGAACCTGACCTTTACCACCAAACATGTAACGTGTTTTAGCAGCTTGGTTGACGATATTGTCCATGGCAATAACCGAGAAGTCCATGAAGGTCATATCAACGATTGGACGAAGTCCTGTCATGGCTGCTCCTGCTGCTGCTCCAGAGATGGCAGCTTCAGAAATCGGACAGTCACGAACACGTTCTGGACCAAATTCTTCGAGCATTCCAACAGAAGTTCCGAAGTCTCCTCCGAAGACACCGACGTCTTCTCCCATCAAGAACACATTTTCATCGCGACGCATTTCCTCAGACATAGCAAGGATAATGGTGTCACGGAAGGACATTGTTTTTGTTTCCATTTTATCTCTTTCTCCTTAGTCTGCGTAAATATCTTCAAAGGCTGATTCAAGTGGTGGGAATGGACTTTCTTCCGCAAATTTGACAGAAGCTTCTACTGCTTCTTTGACTTGCGCTTGGATTTCTTCCAATTCTTCGGCACTTGCAATGTTATTTTCAATGAGGTACTTACGAAGGTTTTCGATCGGGTCTTTTTGTTTCCACAATTCCACTTCTTCACGCGTACGATATTTACCAGGGTCAGATGATGAGTGACCAAGCCAGCGATAAGTGACACTTTCAATCAAGACTGGACCATTGCCACTGCGAACATGGTCTACAGCTTTCTTAAATCCTTCATAGACATCGATGACATTGTTACCGTCTTCGATGAACATTCCAGGAATCCCATATGCAGCGCTACGTTGATGGATATGTTCTACATTGGTCATTTTTTTGATATCCGCAGAGATACCGTAACCGTTGTTAATGCAATAGAAAATGACTGGCAGGTTCCAGATAGAAGCCATGTTCACTGCTTCGTGGAAAACACCTTCGTTGGTCGCACCATCTCCAAAGAAGCAGACAACGATTTTTCCGGTATTTTGCATTTGCTGACTGAGGGCTGCACCAACAGCGATTCCCATACCACCACCTACGATACCATTGGCACCGAGGTTACCAGCATCAAGGTCGGCGATATGCATAGAACCACCTTTCCCTTTACAGGTTCCAGTGTATTTTCCAAGAATTTCAGCCATCATTCCATTGAGATCAATTCCTTTGGCAATAGCTTGTCCGTGACCACGGTGGTTTGATGTGATCAAATCGTCTGGGTTGAGAGCCAACATAGCACCCACGTTAGCTGCCTCTTCTCCAACAGAAAAGTGCGTCATTCCTGGCACTTTCCCTTTCTTTACTAATTGCGCAATTTTTAAGTCCATACGACGGATTTCTTCCATCTTGCGGAACATTTCTAGCAAAAGATTTTTATCTAAAGTTGACATCTTCTTGCCTTTCTAACTTTCTTCTTACCTTACTATTTTACCGTTTTTGGCAAATACTGTCAAAGTTTTTCTAAAAGAAATTTCACAAAATAAAAAAGAAAACCCCATGAAAACAAGGGATTTTCTTATCAAGAATATTTTTTCACAAACTTTTTAGCGTTTGGATTTTTCTAAAGATTCAAATCTCTTCATAATCACAGTTAAACGCCAACGGTAGAGAACCCCGCTCACGATTAGACTAATAATCAAACCAATCCAGTAGGAATAAGCTCCAAAATCTGTTAGAGAGTCGAATACCATAGCTACTGGGAGTGTCACCCCCCAGTAACCAACCAAACCAAGGTAAAAAGGAATAACAGTATCCTTATACCCCCGCAAAATTCCCTGAAGCGGTGCCGCAAAGGTATCTGCTAACTGAAAGAAAAGGCTATAAGTTAAAAAGCGCGCTGTCAAATCGATGAATTCTGGGTCGTTACCATAAAGACTGGCCACATTTTCTCTAAAGATATAAAGGAAGGTTAAGGTGAAGGCCGCAAAAATGAGGGCAGTCCATCTTCCTAGACCAATATAAGCTTTCGCATCATCAAATCGCTTGGCTCCCACTTCATAGGAAACGACAATGGCCATAGCCGATGAGATACTCATAGGAAAGGCGTACATGAGAGTTGAAAAATTCATAGCTGACTGGTGACTAGCTATTATCAAAGAAGAGAACTTAGCCATAATTAAACCAACCACGGAAAAGATAGCTACTTCCGCAAAGACAGTTCCCCCAATAGGCAGACCTAAGCGAACTCCTTCCTTGATTTTATCCATATTAAGCGGAATGCGTTTCTCAAAATGCAAGGTTTTGAGCTTCTCCTGTTTAAATAAGACCAGAACAGAAATCCCAAGCAAGACCCAGTAGGCCAAGGAAGTACCTAAACCAGCACCAGCACCTCCCAGTTCTGGAACACCAAAGGCCCCGTAAATCAAGAGATAGTTAAATCCGCTATTGAGAGGGAGTAACAAAAGCATGAGGTACATGGACAGTTTGGTCAAGCCCAGCGAATCCAGCAAGGAACGAATGACACTAAAGAGCAACAAGGGGATAATCCCGATAGATAAAAACCAGAGATAGCGAACCGCTACTGCTGCCACCGGTGCTTCTAGTCCAATATGATTCAAGATTGGTGGTGCCAAGAAAAGCACCATCCCCAGCAAGACCACAGATAGACCCAAGGCCAAATAGACGAACTGGTAAAAATCGGATGCAACTTCTTCCTTTTTGCCTCGACCAAGATGGTGGCCAACGATGGGCACCAAGGCTGAAACAATACCAGTTAGAAAGGTAAAGAAAGGATTCCAGATACTGGTTGCCATAGACACACCAGCCAAGTCCATGGTATTGTATTGGCCAGTCATAGTCGTATCAACAAAGGATGCAGAATAATTGGCAAATTGATAAATCAGGATAGGGAAAAATATCTTTAAAAATAAGATAAATTTGTCTTTAAAATGATGGGTTTGGTACATATAGGCGCTCTATTCTTTTTGTTTACAGAGCAGACTCCCACCTAGTTTTGATAGACGATTTGTCCCTTACAGATGGTGTATTTAACCTGCCCTTTTAAGGTTTCACCGATGAATGGTGAATTAGCTGCTTTTGAAGCAAAATGGGAGTCCACAAGACGGTCAGCCTTAACATCAAAAATAGTGATGTCCGCTGGGCCATTCTCAGCCAAGTAACCTGCTTCAAAGTTGTAAAGCTTGGACGGGTTGTATGTCATTTTTTCGAGTAATTCCATCAAGCTTAACTCACCAGCTTCGACCAAATAAGTCAATCCAAGAGATAGAGATGTTTCTAAGCCAGTCATACCAGATGGCGCTTTGGTAATATCTTCGACATTTTTCTCATCTGCATGATGAGGCGCGTGGTCAGTCGCGATAACTGTGATGACACCTGACTTGAGACCTTCAATCACGGCACGACGGTCTGATTCCAAACGAAGCGGTGGATTCATCTTAGCATTGCTACCTTGTGTCAAAAGAAGTGCTTCTGTCTTAGAGAAATGCTGTGGCGCTACTTCTGCTGTGACTTGCGCGCCTAGCCCTTGAGCAAACTCAACTACTTTGACACTTTCTTCCTTAGACAAATGCTGAATATGGACATGAGCCTTAGTTGCATAGGCAATCATGACATCACGCGCCATCATAGCGTACTCAGCCACCCCAGTCGCACCGCAGATATGGAAATGTTCTTTAGCGATATTTTCATTAAAGCCAAGAACACCGTTCAAACCTGGATCTTCCTCATGAAGACTAATAAAGGTATTAAGCTTTTTAGCTTCCTCCATGGCTTCCTTGACAACTTTACTGCTCTCAAGCGGAATACCGTCATCAGAAAAACCAACAGCTCCAGCTTCTAAGAGTGCTTTAAAGTCAGTCAAATCTTGCCCATTAAAATTCTTAGTAATGGTCGCAACCGTCTTAACATTAATCTTCTCTTTGGCAGCTGACTGGAGAACTTCTTGCAAAGTCTCCACGTCTGAAATGGTTGGACTAGTATTAGCCATCATGACAACCGTGGTAAAACCACCTGCAGCGGCTGCTAGGGCACCAGTATGGATGTCTTCCTTTTGGGTCTGACCAGGTTCACGAAAATGAACATGGATATCAACCAAGCCAGGAGCAACTACAAGACCTGTAGCATCCAGGATTTCTGCGCCTTCTTCTTTAATTTCAGGCGCAATTTTGATAATCTTTCCATCTTCAACCAAGACATCACACACTTGATCCAAACCAGACTTGGGATCCATAACACGACCATTTTTGATTAGTAGCATCTGCTTTCTCCTTTATTCATAAAAATCAACTTGGGTATCCAACAATTTATCCCCATCATAAACAAACTTAGCTGAAAAGAAGGGTTTGTCCTCTAAAAGCCACTCAACAAAGGTATGGTCACCTTCCCAAGTCGGCTTGCTCAAAACCTCATCATAAGGAACCCATTCCAGCGTCCCCTCATTGCAGTCAATCAAATCCCCCTCGAACTCCGTCACCTTAAAAACATAGGTGTACCAGTCTAAATCTGGTGTAAATTCAGGAAAAGTGATGACACCTTTTAGAACTGGCTTGGCTTTGAGCCCTGTTTCCTCAAGGATTTCACGCACCGCGCATTCCTGAGGTGTCTCTCCTCGCTCTAGCTTACCACCCACACCAATCCATTTTCCTTCATGAACATCATTTGGCTTCTTATTACGGTGGAGCATAAGCAGTTCTTTCCCGTTATCAATGTAGCAAATCGTCGCTAACTGAGGCATATTTTCTCCTTATCTAAGCCAATCGATTGGCTCTTGTCCTGTTTCTTTTAAGAATGCATTGGCCTTGGAAAAAGGCTTGGAACCCCAAAATCCTCTATAAACTGACAAAGGACTGGGATGGGCTGATTCGATAATCAAGTGATGAGGATTGGTAACTAAGGCCTTCTTCTTGCGTGCATAAGCTCCCCAGAGTACAAAAACGACTTGTCTATCTAGATGATTGACCACCTGAATCACAGCATCCGTAAAAGGCTCCCATATCTGCCCAGCATGACCATTAGCCCGTCCAGCCGGAACTGTCAAACAAGCATTAAGAAGTAAGACTCCTTGCTCAGCCCAAGCTGTCAAATCATGAGATTTCTTAACCCCGATATCATCTGACAATTCTTTCAAGATATTTTGCAAGGATGGTGGAGCTGGGATAGAGTCCGGTACAGAAAAACTCAAGCCCTGCGCTTGACCTGGCCCGTGATAGGGATCTTGCCCTAGAATCACCACCTTAACTTCTTCAAGCGGTGTTGTCAAGAGAGCCTGAAAAACCTTTTCCTTGGGTGGATAAATAGTCCCCTGAGCATAGACCTGATTCATAAACTGATTGATTTTCCCGAAATAACCCTCAGGTAATTGCTCCTTAATCAAAGCATGCCAAGACGAGTGTTCCATAGCCGACTCCTTCGTTTTTACTGCCTCTATTATAGCAAAAAGTGGCTGTCTAAACCACTTTTTACAGTTTATCTAAACAATCCAGCAAGTCTCGGTAAGAATGGACTTCGTAGGTTGGCTGGGCTTGTGTGGGATTTTCGAGTTGATGAGGATTGTACCAAATCGTGTCAATCCCAGCATTATTGCCGCCTTGAATGTCGGCGGTTAGAGAGTCTCCAATCATCAGCGTCTTTTCTTTGCTAAAACCTGCAATCTGTTGACCAATTTTTTCATAAAAAAGAGCATCCGGCTTTTGTGTTTGCAGCTGTTCAGAGATAAAGACTTGATTGAAATAAGGTGCCAGATCAGATTGAGCCAAACGCCCTGTCTGAATGGCAGTAATGCCATTTGTCGCAGCATACAAGTCATAATCACGCTCGATGAGGCTGTCCAAAAGTTCATGAGCGCCAGAAATCGTTTGTCCCTGTTGGGCTAAGTAAAATTGGTAACGTTGGGCTAGAAAACTACCATCTTTCTCCAGTCCAAAATGAGAAAATAAACGAGAAAAGCGCGTGTTAACCAGCTCTTGTTTACTAATTTTCTTTTGCTCCAAATCCTTCCAGAGAGCCTTGTTCATGGGAACGTAAAAGTCTTTGTAGGCCTGAATATCTGCAACCCCTTCTTCTTTTAGAAGTTGCGTCAAAGCCACATCCTCAGCAGCATCAAAATCAAGAAGAGTGTGGTCAAGGTCGAAAAGTAGAAATTTGTAGGACAATTTGAGAGTTTTCCTTTCTGAAAAGAATTATGAATATTATAGCATAAAGTAAGAAAGCCATACCAATTTATTCCATCTATTTGACATACAATTATCGCAACTAAAGGCTACAAGTATACTTATAAATCACTCTTCTAGACTTTTGATTGTCAAAATCTTTCAGAATAGAACAATCCTAACTATCGAATACTCTAACTTCATAAATATCTATGCAATTCTAGATCTAGAATTCCTATAAACTAAATGTTTTCGCACTCTTCTAAAACATTGATTGCCTTAAATTTTAATTTTTGAAGGATTCTAAAGCTAGAATAGTCCCATCACAATCAGTTTTGAATTATTATACTCAATGAAAATCAAAGAGCAAACTAGGAAACTAGCCGCAGGCTGTACTTGAGTACGGCAAGGCGACGTTGACGTGGTTTGAATTTGATTTTCGAAGAGTATTAACAATTTAGAAACGCTATGATTCCACTCCTTTTACATTAAAAAGGAACTGCATAAAGCAATCCCTTTCTGATTTTGAAATTATTTACTTAAAATTTGATAGTTGAGATAATCAATAACTCACCTATAAAAGAAATGATAGGATGATTCCTTATTTATTGATTTCAAGCTCCGACAACTGTGTTTGAATAACTGACAGTTCTGCACCAGCCTGAAGAAGAGCAGCTGCAGTATAGGCACCTTCTACAATTGGAACCCTATTGATCATGATACTTTTATCACTGAAATCAGCCACCATTTCTAAGTTCATTTTAGCAGAACCTAGGTCAAAAAAAGCTAATAAAGTATCTGCTGGATTTTCGGAAACAACCCTATCTACTTGATCAAAACTCGTTCCAATTCCTCCATCTTCGGTTCCTCCTACATAAGTAATCGGAATATCTTTAGCTACTTCACTAATCAGTTCAACGACACCTTGTGCAATGTGTTTAGAATGTGAAACGATAACAAGACCAATACTTCCCATTAAACCACCCCAGTTTCTAAAAGAGCAGTAAAGAGTAATCCTGATGAAAATGATCCAGGATCAATATGTCCAAGAGAACGTTCTCCTACATAAGATGCCCTTCCTTTAGTTGCAAGTAAATCTTTGGTAGCATTCACTAGCTTATCAATAACCTCTTGAGTCAATTGGCCTGCAGACAAAGCAGCAATAACAGGAGTCCAAACATCAACCATTGTCTTTTCTCCAACTTCTGCTTTCCCACGTTTGACAATCATATCCAAACCGCTTTGTAAGATTTCCTCTATTTTCGAATTTGAATCAGCCTTGGCCATGCCCATAAAAGCAGAGCCATACAAGGGACCAGAAGCACCGCCTACCTTGCTCAGTAGTTGCATTGAGACAAGTTTAAAAACATCACTGCTGGTCTCAAATTGCTTTCCTTCTAAGTTTTCCATAACTGCAGCCATGCCACGCGCCATATTTCCACCGTGGTCTCCATCTCCTATAGGAGTGTCTAGCTCACTAAGATAATCTTTCTGTTCTTGAATCTTTTCATTAAAAAGCTTCATCCATTCAAGAGCTTGTTCAACATTCATGCGACATTTCCTCCTTGAGTTTTACCAAGCTGGTGTTGTAACAGGTGCATTTAAAGCATCCAACCACTCATCATCTGCCAATCGAATCAATGTCAATGACAAACCAGCCATATCGATTGAAGTCATATAGTTTCCAATTTTCTTAAACGCCAACTCAACACCTTTTTCATGGAGTAATTTAGCCACATCATTTGCAAATACATATTGCTCCATAAGAGGAGTGCTTCCTAAACCATTGATGAGAAGGCCATAGCGTTCACCAGCTTTAAGTCGGAAACCTTCAGATAGTTTTTCAACCAATTCTGAGGCCAATTGTGCTGAAGGTTGCATTTTCTCTTTTTTATATCCTGGCTCACCGTGAATACCAACACCATATTCAAATTCATCATCTTCTAAAACAAATCCTGGTTTCCCAACTTCAGGAACGGTTGCTCCAGACAGGGCCAGCCCAATTGTTTTAATTTCTAAGACAAGTTTATTGGCCAAGTCCTTCATTTCAGATAATGATTTACCAGAACGAGCTACAGCACCCAAAATTTTATGGACTAATATAGTACCTGCGACACCTCGACGACCTTGGGTATAGAGACTATTTTCAACAGCGATATCATCATCAACCACTACACTTGCTACATCAATACCTTCCATTTCAGCAAGTTCTTGTGCAATTTCAAAGTTCATAATGTCACCAGAATAGTTTTTGATGACCATGAAAACTCCAGCACCTTCATCAGCCGCCTTAATGGCTTCTAAAATTTGGTCCGGAGTAGGTGAAGTGAAGACTGCTCCACAAATGGCAGCAGACAACATTCCATCTCCTACAAATCCAGCATGACTTGGTTCATGTCCTGAACCTCCACCTGAAATGAGACCAACTTTTCCTGTCTTTTCTGCCTTTCTAACGATGACATCAAAACCATCTAAGCGTTGAACCAAGTCATCATGCATAAATGACAAGCCCTGCAACATTTCATCAACAACTTGTGTCGGTTCATTTATAATTTTTTTCATGAGAAACTCCTTTCGGTATTTACCTTTGTTTTCGCTTTCATTATATATTTTTTATCGCTGGATGATAAGGGACAGATTCTATTATTTGTCCCCTTTTAAACCCGTTTAAAAAAATTTTTTGGTAAAATGAAGTAAGTAACAGAAAGGCTTCCTATGGCATCATCACTTATTACAAAAAAACGGATTGCCAAGGCATTTAGAGACCTATTAGCTACTAGAGAATTTGACAAAATCTCCATTGTGGATATCATGGAATCAGCTGGCATTCGTAGACAGACCTTTTATAATCACTTTCTTGACAAATATGAACTGCTAGACTGGATATTTGAAAATGACTTAACCGAGTATATCACCAATAACTTGGACTTCATTTCGGGCCAAAAACTATTACAAGAATTATTTTTTTATTTCGAACAAGAGCGTGACTTTTATATTCAACTTTTTGATATTCAAGGGCAAAATAACTTCTATGACCACTTTATCAGCTACTGTCGCTTGCTTGTATCAAAAATTTTAAGAGAATACAGTCAGATTGATATCGATTCATCTGCTTATACTTGTTTTTTGCTAGACTATCATTCACACGCTCTAGCAGAAATCGTGAAGGCTTACGTCAATAAAAAAAGTCCAGTGCCACAACCAGACTTTCTAATCATGACCATTATTGGAAAGAGACCACAATGACATTTATTTCAAATCATAAACAGAAAATTATTTCAAGTTACATTTCGGCAACTGTCAGCAGTCATCCTGAATTAGAAAAACACCCTACTTTACCACTAGTCTATCAAAAAAATCGCAATCCTCATCAGGTTCCAATATTGTCGGGTGGAGGTTCCGGTCACGAACCTGCGCATATTGGATATGTGGGAGAAGGAATGCTTACTGCTGCTATCTATGGCCAATTATTTACTCCTCCTACAAGAACTGAAATCTTAGAGTCCATTCGTTTTTTAAACAATGGTCACGGTGTCTTCATCATTGTAAAAAATTTCGAAGCAGACACCAAAGAATTTAGCTGGGCCATTAACACTGCTAGAAAAGAAGGAATTAAGGTCGGCTATAGTCTAGCACACGACGATATTTCAATTGAACCTCACAATAGATTTCAAATTAGAGGAAGAGGGCTTGCAGGGACAATCTTACTTCATAAAATCCTAGGATTTGCAGCTCAAAATGGTGCCAACATCGAGCAACTAACTGATTTAGGTCATCAGCTTGCTCCCGAAATCGCAACAATTGGCTTTGCAACGAAAGCTGCTAGTCTCCCCCAAGCCACCCTTCCACTATTTAACTTGGAAGAAGGAAATATTTCCTATGGTATTGGGATACATGGCGAAGAAGGCTATCGTATCGTCCCATTCCAATCATCGGAAATCCTTGCAAATGAAATTATAAGTAAATTAAGATTGCACTATCATTGGAAAAAGGGTGATCAATTTATATTGCTTGTAAATAATCTAGGCACTACCAGCAACTTAGAAATGGGCATATTTATCAATGATATCCTTCAACTCTTAGAAATTGAAGGAGTCACTATTACCTTTATAAAATCAGGAACATTTATGACCAGTCTAGATATGGCAGGTATATCCGTAACTCTTTGCCCCGTAAAAAATAAACAGTGGTTAGAAGCGCTCAATGCTCCAACGACAGCTTTTGCATGGTAATTTGCTTGTATAACTCAAAAGGGCTACATCACTTGATAGCCCTTTGTTTTTATCTTATACTCAATGAAAATCAAAAAGCAAACTAGGAAACTAGCCGCAGGCTGTACTTGAGTACGGCAAGGCGACGTTGACGCAGTTTGAATTTGATTTTCGAAGAGTATTACGTTTAAAAGAACTCATTCTTGACATTTCAAATAGGCCATCTATCCTTTACAATTCTTCTGATGTGCTTTGAGTTTTTTCAGAGCCCAATCATAGTGGCTTGACGTGCTACTGACAAAGTAGGAACCTAGACTTGTCCCACCCGTCCACTTATAGATACCTTTGGTAAAGAGTTCGTCATTGCTAAAAACTTCTATCAACTCTAAAACCTCTCTATGTGATTGTTCTAGGAGTCTAGTCGCTTCTTCTAAGGAGGTTTTCTGGTGCTTCTTCCAAAAAGCGACATTCATTTCTCCATAAGTTTTCCAATTATAAAGCTCAGGGAGAAAAGGGCTTTCGTGACCTTCTTGATTAGAATATACCCAAGTCAAAAGTAACTGATGCCATTCATAAAGATGGATCAAGACATCCCGTAGATTTTTATCCCTTTTCCAGTGAGATTCTTTTTTCTTTGGGTCTCTTGAAAAATCAAATGGAGTCTGTAGCTCATCTTCACTTAGTTGGGAGATGAAACGATTGAGCTTTTCATAGTTTTCCTTAGAGGCCAGCACTAGCTCCTCTTTTGTTTTCGGTCTAGGCACAGAGTTCTCCCCTCATATTGTTAGTTATTATTAGAAATTTTTTATCCTTTAAATCTCTATAACTTATCCTTTAATTTCTCAACAAAGAGATAGGCTGCTGGACAGGTCAAAGTATTCTTAATCGTCAAATGGTTGATTTGATGGATCTTTTTCCTGTCTGTATGAGGAAATTCACGACAGGCCTTTGGACGAACGTCATAGATGGAACAGAGATTATCTCCTCCTAAAAAGGGACAAGGCATGGATTTAAAAACCTTATCACCATCTTCATCTACCTGAAGGAATTCAGCTTCAAAAGCAGGTAATTTCATCTTAAAGTACTTAGCAATACGAGTGATGTCTGCTTCCTTGAAGTCAGGTCCCAATGTCTTGCAACAGTTGGCACAGGCAGTACAATCAATTTCCTCAAATACTTCTTGGTGAATCTGCTGGGCTATCTTATCTAGATTTTTTGGTGGCTTTTTCTTTAGATTGGCTAAAACTTTACGATGCTCCTTCTGCTTTTGTAAGGCTAGCTGGTGGTAATATTCAATATCAATTTCTTTAGACATGATTCTCTCTTATTCTATTTGTTTCTCCTATTATATCATGCCTCTTCATCATTGAAAAGTGGAGTTTATTAGACTATACTTTCCCAAAATGCGTCAAAAAACCTTGCAACTAGGTTACAAGGTTAATGACATTAATCGAAGTTAACGTATTCTTTTTGAAGTTCTAGAACTTCTTCCATTGTTGAACACTCTGTAAGGGCACGGTTAGCGTACTCTTCCATCTTAGCAGTGTCCAATTTTTTCATCAAGCTACGTGTACGAAGTACAGATGTTGCTGACATAGAGAACTCATCCAAGCCCATTCCGACAAGAAGTGGAACAGCTTTTTGATCGCCAGCCATCTCACCACACATACCAGCCCATTTACCTTCAGCGTGAGCTGCCTTGATAACGTTGTTGATCAAGCGAAGGATTGATGGGTTATATGGTTGGTAAAGGTATGAAACTTGCTCGTTCATACGGTCTGCTGCCATTGAGTATTGGATCAAGTCGTTTGTACCAATTGACATGAAGTCTACTTCTTTTGCAAATTGGTCTGCAAGCATCGCTGCTGCAGGGATTTCAATCATGATACCAACTTGGATGTCATCCGAAACTGCAACACCTTCAGCAAGAAGGTTTGCTTTTTCTTCTTCATAAACTGCTTTGGCTGCACGGAATTCTTTCAAAAGGGCAACCATTGGGAACATGATACGCAATTGACCATGAACAGAAGCACGAAGAAGGGCACGGATTTGTGTACGGAACATTGCATCTCCAGTTTCAGAAATAGAGATACGAAGGGCACGGAATCCAAGGAATGGGTTCATTTCATGTGGCATATCGAAGTAAGGAAGTTCCTTATCTCCACCGATATCCATCGTACGAACAACCACTGGTTTACCATTCATTCCCTCAAGAACAGCCTTGTATGCTTCATACTGCTCATCTTCAGTTGGGAAGTCTTGAGAATCCATGTACAAGAACTCTGTACGGTAAAGTCCAACAGCTTCTGCACCGTTGTTGTTAACACCTTCAACGTCTTTTGGAGTACCGATGTTAGCAGCTAACTCGAAGTGTTTACCGTCAGCAGTCACTGTTTGAGCATCTTTCAAAAGTGCCCACTCAGCTTTTTGTTTAGCATAAGCTTCACCAGCTGCTTTAAATTCTGCCGCTTGTTCATCTGTTGGGTTGATAATCACTTCACCAGTAATTCCGTTAACAGCAAGGATATCACCATCTTTCACCACTTCAGTGATGTTATTTGTTCCCAATACAGCTGCAATTTCAAGTGTACGTGCCATGATAGCTGAGTGACTTGTACGTCCACCGATGTTTGTTACAAAAGCTTTTACAAAGTTTTTGTCCAATTGAGCTGTATCAGATGGTGTCAAGTCATGTGCAATCACGATTACTTCTTCGTTAATAGAAGCTGGGTTTGGCAATTTTTTACCAAGAAGGTTTGCCAATACACGTTTTGTCACGTCGCGGATATCCGCTGCACGTTCTTGCATGTATGGGTTGTCTTCCATGCCTTCAAAGATAGTGATGAACATGTCAGTCACTTCTTTAAGACCTGCTTCAGCATTGACTTTCTTAGCACGGATTGTTTCTTTAATCTGACCAATCAATTCTGGGTCAGCAAGAACCATCAAATGAGCGTCAAAAACTTGTGCCGCTTCTTCACCTAGCGTACCTACAGCTTTCTCACGGATAAGTGAAAGCTCGTTTTGAGAAGCTTCAAGAGCAACATCTAAACGAGCCTCTTCTGCGTTTGTATCTTCGACTGAAACAGTCTCGAATGACAAATCCGGTTGAACGAGTAGATATGCTTTTGCAACTGCAACACCGTCAGATGCTGCGATTCCTTTAAGCATTTCTGTCATTTTCCTTATGCCAATCCTTCTTTTTCCATTGTTTCTGAGATTGCAGCGATAGCATCATCTGCATCTGCACCTTCAGCTGAGATAGTTACGTCAGCACCTTGGCCAACACCAAGACTCATAACACCCATGATTGATTTAAGGTTAACTGATTTACCTTTGTACTCAAGAGTGATATCTGAAGCAAATTTGCTTGCAGTTTGTACCAACAATGTTGCTGGACGTGCGTGAATACCTGTTTCTGCCACTACGTGGAAATCTTTAGAAGCCATAGTTTGACTCTCCTTTTGTTCTTTCTTTTTTGAGTTATATGTGATAACCCTTACAATTTGGTATTATATCATCTTCTAGGATTTTTTTCAAGCATTTTATGGGATTTATTCGATTTCCTTTCAGATAACTTGCTGAAAATCTTCTATTCTAGATAACAAAACACAGGATATAGTTTTCCAAAAAACTACTTCTAGGATAATCATCACTATTTTACAAAACAAACACTACATATTGTGTTTTGTTTGGTTGAGTAGAAAAATAGACCACTATATTTAGTTTTAAATCATTGACAAAAATTTATTTTCTGATATACTAAGAAAGTAATCTATTTTGAAAGAGGAGTTACACAATGGTAACCGTTTATTCTAAAAACAACTGTGTCCAATGTAAAATGACCAAACGTTTCTTGGACAGTAATAATGTCGCTTATCGTGAAATCAATCTTGATGAGCAACCTGAGTACATCGATCAAGTTAAAGAGCTCGGTTTCAGCGCAGCTCCTGTTATCCAAACACCAACTGAAGTCTTTTCAGGTTTCCAACCAGGAAAACTGAAACAATTAGCATAATCTTAGTACATCATCCAGAAGAAACTGCTTCTAGGGCTAACTTAGAAGCCTTTCTTTTGTAATTAGATAAGGGAAATTTTATGGGATTAAAACATCTTGAGGACGTGACTTACTTCCGTCTCAATAACGAAATCAACCGTCCTGTTAATGGACAAATCATGCTTCATAAAGATAAGGAAGCCTTGGATGCTTTCTTTAAAGAAAATGTAGTTCCAAACACTATGATTTTTGATTCAATCAAAGATAAAATCAACTACCTCATTGAACACAACTATATCGAAACAGCCTTTATCAAGAAATACCGTCCAGAATTCTTGGAAGAATTGTCTCAATTTATTAAAGAACAAAACTTCCAATTCAAGTCTTTCATGGCTGCCTATAAATTTTACAATCAATATGCCTTAAAGACTAATGACGGTGAATATTATCTTGAAAGCATGGAAGACCGTGTCTTCTTTAACGCCCTTTATTTCGCTGATGGCAATGAAGCTGTTGCCATCGATATTGCCAATGAAATCATCCACCAACGCTACCAACCTGCTACTCCTTCCTTCTTGAATGCTGGACGTGCTCGTCGTGGTGAATTGGTATCCTGTTTCTTGATTCAGGTAACAGATGATATGAACTCTATCGGACGTTCTATCAACTCAGCTCTTCAACTTTCACGTATCGGTGGTGGTGTGGGAATTACCCTCAGCAACCTTCGTGAAGCTGGTGCACCTATCAAAGGCTATGAAGGAGCAGCTTCTGGGGTCGTTCCAGTTATGAAACTTTTCGAAGATAGCTTCTCTTACTCAAACCAATTGGGTCAACGTCAAGGTGCTGGTGTTGTCTACCTCAACGTCTTCCACCCAGATATTATCGCCTTCCTTTCAACTAAAAAAGAAAACGCCGATGAAAAAGTTCGTGTAAAGACCCTTTCACTTGGTGTTGTAGTACCCGATAAATTCTACGAATTGGCTCGTAAAAATGAAGAAATGTACCTTTTCAGCCCATACTCTGTAGAGCTTGAGTATGGTGTGCCATTCAACTACATCGACATCACTGAAAAATATGATGAATTGGTCGCAAATCCAAACATCCGCAAGACAAAAATCAAAGCACGTGATTTGGAAACGGAAATTTCCAAATTGCAACAAGAGTCTGGTTACCCTTATGTAGTCAACATTGATACGGCTAACCGTGCAAATCCTGTTGATGGTAAGATTATCATGAGTAACTTGTGTTCTGAGATTCTTCAAGTCCAAGAACCAAGCTTGATCAACGATGCTCAAGAATTCCTTCAAATGGGAACAGATGTTTCATGTAACCTTGGTTCAACCAACGTAGTCAACATGATGACTTCACCTGACTTTGGTCGTTCTATCCGTGCTATGGTTCGTGCCCTTACTTTCGTTACAGATAGTTCACACATCGTAGCTGTTCCTACCATCGACCACGGAAATAGCCAAGCTCATACCTTTGGTCTTGGTGCAATGGGACTTCACAGCTACCTTGCCCAACAATTGATTGAATATGGATCGCCTGAGTCTGTTGAATTTACAAGCATCTACTTTATGCTTATGAACTACTGGACCTTGGTAGAATCAAACAATATCGCGCGTGAACGTGGCATCACCTTCCACAACTTTGAAAAATCAGACTATGCTAACGGAAGCTACTTTGACAAGTATGTGACTGGCGAGTTTGTTCCAAAATCAGACCGTGTTAAAGAACTCTTCAAAGATGTCTTTATCCCAAGTGCTGCTGACTGGGCTGAACTTCGCGACAAGGTTCAAGCAGATGGTCTTTACCACCAAAACCGCCTTGCTGTAGCGCCAAATGGTTCTATCAGTTACATCAACGACGTTTCTGCTTCTATCCACCCGATTACGCAACGTATCGAAGAACGTCAAGAGAAGAAAATCGGTAAAATCTACTATCCTGCTGCTGGTTTGTCAACAGAAACCATTCCTTACTACACTTCTGCCTACGACATGGATATGCGTAAGGTGATTGATGTTTACGCTGCTGCGACTGAGCACGTGGACCAAGGACTTTCACTCACCCTCTTCATGCGTAGTGACATTCCAAAAGGTCTTTACGAATGGAAGAAAGAAAACAAACAAACGACACGTGACTTGTCTATCCTTCGTAACTATGCCTTTAACAAGGGTATCAAGTCTATCTACTACGTCCGTACCTTTACAGATGATGGTGGAGAAGTCGGTGCCAACCAATGTGAAAGCTGTGTGATCTAATTTTTGTTTGAGGAAACTACATTTTCTCAGATAAGTATTTATTCACCCTGCTAAACTAAATTGGAATAAGCATCTATACTATGAAATAGCAAAAAGTCGGGCTTCCGACTTTTTGTGCGATACTCTTCTAGAATTATGATAAAATAGAAATAATTGTGAGTTCGCAATACTAAACACAGAAAGAGATTTCAAATGGAAACTTACTACAAAGCCATTAACTGGAATGCCATCGAAGATGTCATCGACAAATCAACTTGGGAAAAGCTGACGGAGCAATTCTGGCTCGATACACGTATTCCCTTGTCAAATGACTTGGATGACTGGAGAAAGCTATCAAATGTAGAAAAAGACTTGGTTGGAAAAGTCTTTGGTGGTTTAACCCTTCTCGATACTATGCAATCTGAAACTGGGGTTCAAGCCCTTCGAGCAGACATCCGTACACCACATGAGGAAGCTGTTTTCAATAACATCCAATTTATGGAATCTGTCCACGCAAAATCTTACTCTTCTATCTTTTCTACCTTGAATACAAAGGCTGAGATTGAAGAAATTTTCGAATGGACCAATACCAATCCTTACCTACAAAAGAAGGCTGAGATTGTCAACGAAATTTACCTAAACGGTAGCCCACTTGAAAAGAAAGTTGCCAGTGTCTTCCTCGAAACCTTCCTCTTCTACTCTGGTTTCTTCACTCCCCTCTACTATCTTGGTAACAACAAACTAGCCAACGTCGCTGAAATCATTAAATTAATTATTCGTGATGAGTCAGTTCACGGAACCTACATTGGTTATAAATTCCAACTCGGTTTCAATGAATTACCTGAAGAAGAGCAAGAAAAGCTCAAAGAATGGATGTACGACCTGCTCTATACTCTTTACGAGAATGAAGAAGGCTACACAGAAAGTCTCTATGACGGTGTTGGTTGGACGGAAGAAGTCAAAACCTTCCTTCGCTACAATGCCAACAAGGCACTCATGAACCTGGGACAAGATCCACTCTTCCCAGATTCAGCAGATGATGTCAACCCAATTGTCATGAACGGTATTTCAACAGGAACTTCTAACCACGACTTCTTCTCTCAAGTCGGAAATGGTTACCTTCTTGGTGAAGTTGAAGCCATGCAAGACGATGACTACAACTACGGTTTAGACTAAGTCAACAATTTCAGAATTGATAACAAATATCATGGTTTGTTTAAAACAACCATGATATTTTTGTTTTTGTTTTCTTTTGTTTTTTAAATTGATTGATTGAATACTTTATGATAAAATAGTAATAGAAATAGAGGTGATAACGATGCTAAAGCAGGAAAAACTAGATAATATTCTAGAAACGGTAAATACAAAGGGAACTATTACTGTAAAAGAAATCATGACTCGCCTGGATGTGTCAGATATGACTGCTAGACGCTATTTACAAGAGTTGGCTGACAAGGATTTACTTGTTCGTGTGCACGGTGGTGCTGAAAAAATTCGCACAGGTTCCATTTTAAACAATGAACGTTCCAATATTGAAAAACAAAGCTTACAAATCGCAGAAAAACAAGAAATTAGCCGTTTTGCAGGCCATTTAATCGATGAAGGGGAAACTATTTTTATCGGCCCAGGTACAACCTTGGAATCTTTTGCCCGTGAACTTCCAATCGATAATATTCGTGTTGTAACAAACAGTTTACCAGTCTTTCTCATCCTAAACGAACGAAAACTAACAGATTTGATTTTAATCGGTGGAAACTATCGCTCTATCACTGGAGCATTTGTGGGAACACTAACCTTACAGAATTTGGCCAATCTACAATTTTCTAAAGCTTTCGTGAGCTGTAATGGTATCAAGGACAATGCGATTGCGACCTTTAGTGAAGAAGAAGGTGAATCCCAACGCATCGCCCTCAATAATTCCAATAAAAAATACTTACTAGCTGACAATAGTAAGTTCAATAAGTTTGATTTTTACACCTTCTACAATATCTCAGATATTGATACCATCGTTTCAGATTCTAAACTGAGCAAAGAAACCTTCGAACAACTTTCAAAACAAACAAAAATTATTCTTTCTAAACCATAAAACTGAGGATTGATAAAATATAAAATGCGTCATATCAAGAAAATAAGAATCTTGATATGACGCATTTTTTGATGAAGATTTTTACAAAGAGTTTCCTAGATTCTTTATGATTGTTGAAACGGCATAAAATCTGAATCAAAGGAGATATTATCCCATTCTTCAGGATTGATAAAATTTAAAAACAGATTTTTAAATTCTTCCAGCTCATAATCTGAATGACAAATCCATTCTTTACCAGTCGAGACATACCATTTTCCGAGACTTTTCAATTCTTCATTCGTCAAACACGGTGTTTGAGAGCATTTTTCGAAATTGATAATATAAACTTTTTCATAAATAGATTGGATTAAATCTTTGAACATCTTTTTTCCTCACTAAAATTCTATATTTAATTACTCATTCTACTACTCAATCACTTGAGTTTCTGCTACTTTCTTGTACCAGTGAGCTGATTTCTTAGGATAACGTTCTTGAGTTTCAAAGTCTACATAGAAGAGACCGTAACGTTTTTCATAACCGTTTGACCATGAGAAGACGTCCATCAATGACCAGATGAAGTATCCTTTGACGTTTGCACCATCAGCAATCGCATCAGATAAGACCTCTAAGTGTTGTTTGACATAATCAATACGGCCATCATCATAAACAGTATTGTCTACAAACTCATCTTTATAACCAAGTCCATTTTCAGTGATGTAAATCTTCTTGTAGTTAGGATAATCTTTCTTCACTCGCATGATTTGATCATACAAACCTTGAGGATAGATAATCCAATCCCAGTCTGTACGTGGCACATAATCCGGAGCTACACGACGACCAACACCTTTGATTTGGTATTTAGAGCTTCCTTTCTCACCCTTACCATTATGGATAATTTCAGTTTCTCCATCAAATGCTTCCATCCAGTCACTCATATAGTAATTGATTCCAAGGAAGTCGTTCAAGTCTTTTGCAGCTTCTAATGCTGTAAAATCTTCTTCACGAAGATCCAAGCTACCACCATTGACTGATAAGATATGGTTGACACCTTCCATCGTTTCAGCTGAATAGCGACCTAGATAAGTTGCATCCAAGATAAATTTATTGTGAATAATATCTTCCAACTCAGCTGCACGAACATCTGCTTGATTTTTAGGATCTAAAGGATACTTGGTTGGCAGTGCGTGAACAACACCAATTTCACCTTTATAACCTTTATCTTTATATAGCTTAACTGCACGCGCATGAGACACCATCATATTGTGGTGCGATTGGAAGACTTTGGCAAGATCATACTGAATACCTGGAGGGAATTTCCCAACTAAATATTGGCCATCACCGATTGGTCCAATTTCATTAAAGGTTGTCCAATAGTTTACTTCTGGGAATTCTTCAAAACAGAAAGCCGCGTAGTCTATAAAGTGTTCAATATTTTCACGGTTTAAGAAGTCTCCATTTGAATGTAGAGCTTCTGGCGTATCAAAGTGATGAAGAGTTACAAAGGGCTCAACATGACGTTTGTGACACTCTGCAAATAGATTATGATAATACTCAACACCTTTCTGATTTACTTGACCGTAGCCTGTTGGGAAAATACGTGACCAAGCAATAGAAATTCGAATGCCATTGACACCATACTCTTCTGCCAACTTGAGGTCAACTGGGTATCGATTGTAAAAATCACTGGCTGGTTCTGCAGTGTACCAGTAGTTATCTTCAAGATATTTATCCCACGCTACTGGTCCTTTACCATCAGTATGTGTAGCACCTTCTGCTTGATAGGCAGCTGTTGCGCCACCAAAAATAAAGTCTTTTGGTAATGTTTTTGTCATTTTTTTCACCTATTTCTTGATTTAAATAAAGTAAAAGTGAGAGGAGAGGAGTCAGTGAGCCATCCTTCTCCATCTCACTTCTTGTACCAAGTCACCGAATTGTGACATGAGGAGGTAAAAACGATATCTTTTTACCGACGAATTAACAAGGCGATTAGGAAATTCGCCATAGCGATTTCCGTAACGATAGGAGACTATTTCAGAGTCCCTATTATTAATCGAATTGTGACATGAGGAGGTAAAAACGATATCTTTTTACCAACGAATTAACAAGGCGATTAGGAAATTCGCCATAGCGATTTCCGTAACGATAGGAGACTGTTTTATAGTCCCTATCGTTAATCGAATTGAGCTTGTACGAATGCAAGAGCACCTTTTCCATCACGAGTTAATTTGATGTATTGAGCGCCTTCTGTCTTGGCAAGTTTAATACCGAGCTTATCTGTTTCTGCTTTCATGTCTTCAAAGTTTGAAGCAACTTGAGGGGCAAGGATAACTAGATCAAACTCTGGTAACATTTCACGGTGAGCACCATAGCCACCTGCTGCTGCTTTCACAGGAACATTGTATTCTGCTGCTGCCTTGTTCAAAGCATTTGTAAGGAGACCACTTGTCCCTCCACCTGCACAGAGAACAAGAACATTTGTTTCTTCAGTAATTTTATTTTGTGCTGCTTCTACACCCGCTTTCTCAAGAATAGCATCTGCTTTTGCAGTGTTGAAGTTCGCAGCAACTTTTTCTTTCAATTCATCATTAGACTTACCTGAACGTTCTTCTTCAAGAATTTGTTCATCATAGACTTTAAGGAATGGATAGTAAATGACTACGTCAACCACGATTAGAAGAGCAGCAAGAATGAATGATAGAACTTGGAAGTTCGTACCAAGAACTAGACCTAGTGGAGCTGGGGTTGTCCATGGTAGATTAGCAGTAAATGAATTCATTCCAAGAGTTTCAATGAAGAATTTAAAGATCCAAACGTTTGCGATAGGAGCAAAGATAAATGGAATGAAGAAGATTGGATTCAAAACAAGTGGTGCACCAAACAAGATTGGTTCATTTACACCAAAGAAAGTTGGAACTACTGAAGCACGACCGATTGCACGGTTACGTTTAGATTTTGTTAACCACATGAACATGAATGGAACAACCAGTGTCGCACCAGTACCACCCATAGTAACGATAAACATTTGTGTACCAGAAGTAAGAATCTTGTCAGCGTGCATACCTTGCTGGAGAAGGTTCAAGTTGACTTCGGCATTTGCATAGGTAATAGCTGCGATAGCAGGCTCAACGATAGATGGACCATGGATACCAACAAACCAGAAGAAGGCAAAGGCACCAAAGATAATGGTAATACCAAGGTATCCGTCTGCTGCTGAGAAGAGTGGTGCGAAGAATTTACCGATTGATTCAGCTACGCTTGCACCAACAAAATGACGAGCTAGTAAATCAAGAGCATAAAGAGAAACCACTGATAGAGTGAATGGAATCACATCTTTAAAGACTTGTGAGATATTTGGTGGAACTTCGTCAGGCATACGAATAGTGACGTTGTTCTTAACACAAACCTTATAGATGGCTACAGTAACAAAGGCAGCAAGGAAGGCTGAAAGCAAACCTTTTGTTCCCAAGAATCCAGTAGCTAGACCATTTTCGATAGGATCAGCTGCCAACATCAACAAACCAACAATCGCTGCTAACAGTGTTGACATATAGTTGATTTGATTGGTTTTCTCCATGCTACGGTTTACTGAGTCAGTCAATGACTTAGCTGTTGTACCAGCTACCAAGAGAGCCAGAATACCCATAGAATAGCTATAAGGTTTCATCAGAAAGGCTACAACTTCATCAGACCATTTAAAGCCCCATGAGTTTGGTACAAAGGCAATCAAGATAAAGATACTTGAGAAGAGAATAACAGGCATACCTGCAATGAAACCATCACGAATGGCACGAAGGTAGATATTACGAGATAGTTTCTCAAAGAAAGGCTTTCCTTTCTCGATAAATGCAATTAATTTATTCATTACTTAACTCCTCTCTTGTAGAGTTCAATTAAATGGTGCATCAAATCTTTTAATAAGATAGTTGTCATCAAGTGGTCTTGGCCATGCATCATGGTTACACTATAGGCTAAGTCCTCACCTGAAGCTTCCTTAGCCAATAGACTTGTTTGCGCGTGGTGAGCCTCTGCGATACAGCTACCAGCTTCCTCGACTAAGCTATCTGCTTTCGCAAAATCGCCAGCTTCAGCAGCTTTCAAGGCTTCCAATAGTTTTGAACGAGCATCGCCAGCATAAGCTACGATTTCAAAACCTAACAATGTTACTTCTTCTCTATTCATGATAGAATTCTCCTTATATAATTTTAAATAAATTTTATGACAATAAACGTTGGATATGTAGAACTAGATAAACTCGTTCACTCTTATACAAATCAAGACCCGTATGTTGCGTAATCACATCATAGATCTTAGAACCAATCTCAAACGCTCTGGGATAGGATTGTTTGATATGGTCTTCCATATCCAGAAGCGATTGGTTATCATCTCTAGAGCGGTCTAAATAATCCAGGAAATAATTCAAATGAATCATAAAGCGATCATAGAAATGATTATTCTCTTTGGTTCGTTGAATTGCATAGTCCTTTAGCACTTCTTCAACATTCCTGAGAATTTCTTTCCTCTTATCAATCGACTCAACTACTTGGACTTCATTCTCACCCTCAGCATTGATGAAATGATAAGCAATCCGAATAATTTCGTCCTCAGGAAAATGATCTGCTAGCTTCTGACGATAAATTCCAAAAGCCTCATTTGCAATTTGAAAAGCGACAGGATACTTGGTAGAAATATCTGGCAGATTACTATCCTTGTACCTTCCTTGTGCTAGAGCTTGGTAAGAACAGTAAATATGATCTGTCAAGGTTACGTAAAGATATTCTTGAATCGGATAATGATATTTCTTTGATAGCTTATCAATGATTTCATAGGTCACTGTGATAAAATCAAGCGGAACATCTTTGAGAAGAGCCATAAAGTTTTCCCTGGACTCTTCTGTCTTCATCCGAAAGATTTTCTCAACCTGATGTTCAGAAATCAAATCTCCCTTCTTCTTTCCAAATGCAATCCCCTTACCAATCACAATCACTTCTTCTCCTTTATCGTTTCTGACAAGCGAGACATTATGATTTATTGGATTTAGAATTCGATACATGTCAATCTCCTTTTATATCTTAAAGGTATATTAGTACAAAAAATGACCACAAATGAACTAGAAAATCAGCCGATTTCTAATTCACCTGTGATCATGCCTAATATTACTTAGTAACACTCACCTTGTATTAACTTGTGATTTAAGTATAGCACAAGTAAGTTATTTTGTAAACCTTTACATAAAACTTTTTTTAAAATTTTTTTAGATTCATGTTCCTAACCTAGGAGGACTTGCTTACACGCGTTCTTTCCATGAAGTCGCTGTTGTTTGAAGAACTTTATTGAGCTCATCAATGTTTTCAAAACCAGTTGTGCGAAGCCATTCGCGAGCTGCTGCTTCACCATCTTTGATGTATGCTTCAACTGATCCAGCCCATGTAGCACGGCCACAAAGAACTCCGTTAAAGTTTGCACCTGATTCATGAGCAAATACAAGAGTATCTTGGAAAAGTTTAGCTGATACACCAGCACTCAAGTAGATGTAAGGCAAGTTAGTTGCTTCATCTTGAGCTTTGAAGAAGGCTGCTGCTTCTTCACGTGTATAAACTACTTCACCTTCAGCGAAGCCTTCAACATATTTAATGTTAACAGGAACTTCTACTTTCAAGACATCAATGTTAAAGCGTGGGTCTGAGAAGACTTTCATAGCGCCGATAACTTTGTGTGGTTTTACTTTAGCGTATTCTACAGAACCTGCGTCAGCAATTTTTTCATCGTAAGCAAGGATTTCAAGGAAGAATGGGATATCTTCAGCCACACATTCAGAACCGATACGTTCGATGTAAGCTTGTTTTTCTTGGTTGAGTTCGTCTGAGCTATCTACATCATAGTAAAGCAAGAATTTAACTGCATCTGCACCTTCTTCTTTAATACGTTTTGCAGACCAAACATCCAAGCAGTCTGGCAAGCGTTTTGTGCTTGTTGTGTCATAACCTGTTTTTTCATAAGCAAGGAGAAGACCAGCTTTTTCATCAAGAGCTTTAGTTGCTGGAAGTCCATATTCAGGATCAAGAAGCATAGATGAAGCGTATTTAGTCAATTCATCCGCTACCAAAACTTTAAGTACTTCCATTTGAGCCACTGTCGGTTCTTCTGTTTGGTGTTGAGCCATGAGGCGTTTCAACGCACCACGTTGGTCAAATGCAAGAGCTGAGATGATACCATTTTCATCAGAAAGTTTTTCTAAGCGTGCACGTTTTTGTTCTGTTAAAGCCATTTTATACCTCTTTTACTATTAATTGATCATATAGAGCTTGATAGTTGGCCATGTTGACATGACCAGTCATTTTTTCTTGAGCATTGAGCATACCAAGGACATTTGCCTTGATGAGTAATTCTGCATCCGATTCTTTGTGAAGAAGTCCTGAAGAAATTCCTGCCACAGTAGAGTCTCCAGATCCAACAGGATTTACTACCTGAATTCTAGGAATATCTACCTTGTAGAAAGTGTCACCATGTTTGGCAAAGGCACCGTTGGCACCAAGTGAAACGATAATCCATTCAATACCTGCAAACAAAGGTTCTTGAAGTACTTCTTTTAATTCATCCAAATCCTCAGAAACTTCTCTTCCAAGAAGCTGAGATAATTCCTCATTATTTGGTTTGATGACTGTTGGTTTATGTGGTGATTCAAGAACCTCCTGAAGTGCTGCACCAGAGCAGTCCAAGACAACAGGCTTGCCAGCTTGATTAGCAAGTTCTACCAAGCTCGCATAGTAATCAACTGGAAGACCAGCTGGCAGACTACCTGAGATGGCTACTACTTCAACTGAGTCCAAGAGTTTTTTGAAATGATCCAAAAAGTCTTGACCTTCTTTTTCAAGAACTTCAGGTCCTTTTTCAAGAACTTCTGTTTGATTATCTCCATGAAGAATAGCGATACAGTTACGAGTTTCTCCCTGAATTGAGAAGAAATCTTTCTTTACTTGATCATCGATATTTTCAACCAAAAACTCACCAAGTTTGCCACCCACTAAACCAGTAGCAAGAACAGAATCCCCAAATTCTGAAAGTACTCGGGTAACATTGAGTCCCTTACCACCAGCCGTTTTGGTTACATCCACCACACGATTGACAGTATCAATCTTCAACTCATCCAAGGGATAGGAAATATCAATGGATGGGTTCATTGTGACTGTTAAAATCATATGTCACCTCTTAGTCGTGGTATTCTCCGCGATCCCATTTTTCAAGGAATTCAGTGAAGAAGTTTGCGTCTGTTTGTTGAGCATTGTGACTTTCAAGGTGTTCAATTTTCGCAATCAATTTTTTGTTTTCTTCAGATGGTTTGTATTCAGCATGGATGAAAGCTTCAATGATATCACACATGAGCAATTCTCCAGTAATCTTACCACCAAAACCGATAACATTGGCATTCAATTGTTCTTTAGCATAAAGGGCTGTTGTCATATCACGAACCAAGGCAGAACGGATACCTGGAACTTTATTTACAGCGTTGTTGATACCAACACCAGTACCACATATACATACTCCAAGATCAGCTTGACCACTAGTTACAGCTTCCCCTACTTTTTTACCAAAGATTGGGTAGTGAGTACGTGTATGGTCATAAGTACCAAAGTCAATGACTTCATATCCTTTTGATTTCAAAAATTCTGAAACCGCCATTTTTTCATCTGTTACGATGTGATCACATCCAATTGCAATTCTCATTAGTTATTCCCTCCGATTAATTATATAAATCTAATATCATTTATCCTTACTCAAGAAAAATCAAGATTAGCTTAGGAAGCGAGCTGCGAGCATAACTGAGGTTAGCTAAAGTGAGCTGACGACAGATTATCTTGATTTTTGAAGCGTATTAGCACATTTTGTTCAACATATCGACCCTGATTTGGTGACGTCCACCATCGTATTTACCGTTAACAAATCCTTTAGCGATGTTTTTAGCCAATTCATCACCAACAAGTTGTGCACCCATAGTGATCATACGTGAGTTGTTGTGACCACGAGTCATATAAGCTGAACGTTCGTCAGATACTTCTGCAGCAACCATTCCTTTGATCTTAGTTGCGACCATAAATGGACCAGCTCCATAAGCATCAATCACGATACCAAGGTTTTGTTCTTCTTTGTTTACTTCTGCAGCAACAGCAAGAGTCACATCAACAAAGTCTTGACCTTCAGCTGTAACATCCACAACGTGGAAGTTTTCTTTTTCCAAGAAGTCTTTCACAACTTCTTTCAATCTCAAACCTGCAGCATCTGCACCGATAACAATAGACATATTGTATACTCCTTTTATTTTTCTAGGCTAGTAAAAACTTTTATGGTTAGCAGTTTACCTACAAAAAGTTTTCTAGCAGTTTATTGACAAATTGGATTGAATGAGATGAATGACACCTTATTCAAGTTTAGGAAATCAGTTTCCTAGAAATAATCTTTCTCTACGAAAGAGAATATAACAAGTGATTGTTTGTTTGTGACAAACATCATTTGTTGCTTACAAACATAATATACTCCTATTTCTTAAAAAAGTCAACAATTAATGTTTGTTTTTGTGTTTTTTTAATTAAAAAATTTCGATATCAAAACCAATTTGATCCACTTGACCAGGTTCTAGGAGACGAACATTCTTCTTATCTTCTAGATGATCTCCTTCTTCAAGGGATGTTGACAAGCCAGACCAGGGTTCAAAAGCAATGAAAGGACCTTTATTCAAAGTTGACCAGATAATGAGATTTGGAAACTCTGCAAAGTGCACTTTCAATCCCTTATCATGTTTACGAGAACGAAGGGCAATTGTTCTAGATTGCAATTCATCTAAGGTGACTGCATCAGTGCTGAAAAGATCATAGCTGAGGTCTAATTCTTTTTGACCTTCTAGCCATGGACTTCTATCTTGAAAATCAAGCATACCTGTTTCTGGGAAAGGACGTGGAACAGAGCAAGTCTCTTCTTTTTCAAACTCTAGATAATAATCTTCATAGACTTCATCATCAAGCAGAGGACAATTAAATCCTGGATGTCCACCAATAAAGTAAGGCATGACCTTGCTAATTTCTTTATTAAATATTTTGTATTGAGTCCGCACTGTCTTTCCAGTAAGGATATAAGTGATTTCTAAGCGGAAATGATAAGGGTAGTTCTGATAGCTATTCTCATCGTCTTCAATTGCAAAAGTTACACTATTATCTGTCTGTTCAACTAATTCAAATTCTTTCTTACGAACCAAACCATGACGAGGAATCTTTCCTTTGATTTCTTGTCCATTATCATCTATATAAAGTGCTGTATCCTCTCTCAATGAACCACAAATTGGGAAGAGAACAGGAGCTTGTCCACTCCAATAAGTAACATCTCCTTGCCACAAATACTCAACTCCCTCGGCATCTTTTATAGAAGAAAGAGCCCCACCAAAACTGTTAAATTCAACTCTTAATTGTTCTGATTTTAATTCAATTACCATTATTTTCTCCGATTTCTTGATAGTTTATAAAAAACTAGGTTGTCACTCCTAATGGTATGACAACCTAGTTTCAACAATTTACATTTTATAGGAGCGCATTATTTTGCTTTTGCTGCGTACTCTTCGTTACGTTTGATCATTTGTTTTCTGTACCATGCAAAGATACCGATATAGAATACAAGGAAGACTACAGCACCAAGGATTGCTTTGATATCACCAGTTGTAGTGTTACCAATTGTCCAACCAAGAAGTTTTTCGATTGGTCCTTCAAGAGTTGAGTGAGTAATCAATTGAGTTTGGCTCACACCTTCTGGGAAGGCACCTACACCTTTAGCAAGTTCTGTCGCAAATGGTGCGATAAGTGTACCTGAAAGAAGGAAGAGTGGCAACAAGAGTGTTCCGAAGATAATCATACGGAGTAATTTACCACGAGTTACAACCAAGAGAGCTGGAGTAACACCCATAGCGATGATACCTGCAAGTGGCAAAATACCATTTCCGACTTTTGAAAGAAGCACAGCTTCAATCAACATGATTGGTGCAAGTACGTTGGCACAAGCCCAGATTTCAGCACGACCAGCGATGAATGGCCAGTCAAGACCGATATTAAACTTACGTCCTTCCAAACGTTTAGTAGCAACGTTTGTAATACCTTGTGAAAGTGGTTCTACGGCCGCGATGAACCATGAACCGATAAGTGAGAAGAGTTCCAAAGACACACCGGCTGTCAAACCAAGAGACAACCAACCTTTGATAACTTCTTGCCAGTTTGCAGCATCTTTAAGTCCTTCAACTGGATGTGGAGTACCCATCAAACCGATAACGATACCAAGGATGAAACCGATGAAGAATTTAGATCCCCAGAAACCGATTTTCTTGTTCAATTTAGCAGCATCAAAGTCATATTTATCAAGACCTGGGAAGAATTTTTCAAAAATCTTATCCAAAACCATGATAACTGGGTTCATCATGTAGTTCATGTGAGTTGAAGTCATTGGTGATGAACTTGGTGCGTTAAGAAGGTCATCAAATGTAGGTTTCATCAAATCAGAGTTGATGATTTTAAGAACACCTACAAGGACAACTGCTGCAGTGGCGATGAAGAGTGAAACCCCTTGGCTTACACCGTTGTTGTCTGCATACCATTTAATCAAAAGACCTGTGATAGACAAGTGCCAGATATCGAAGATATCAACGTCAAGTGTATCAGTTTTCTTCATAGCAAGCATCACTACGTTGACAATCAACATGATGAGCAAGAAGTAAAGTGTCCAAGCAGATCCCCAAGTGATTGTAGCAAGTGGTGCCCAACCAACGTCAGTGATGTTCAATTGAATACCAGTATTTTCAACGAATTTTGCAAGTGATGCTGAGAAAGCACCATTCAGCATACCGATGATAGCACCGATACCAGTAAGAGCGATGGCAAGTTTGATACCACCTTCAAGTGCTTTGGAGAATTTCACTCCAAAAAGTAGAGCCAATACTGTCAAAATGATCAGCATGATGATTGGCCCACCCATATCCAAGATAGGTTTGAACAGCTTATTGGCTAGTTCGATAATGACATCCATAATAGTTCCTCCCTTTTTATAGTTATATGAATGTTAACAAATTAAAATTAGCTTAACCCGTGTTCTTTGATAGCTGCTTCAATATTATCAAATACTGGAGCACTCATTGCTGGGATACGGAATAAGATTGGTCCAGCTTCGATAACTGGAATACCTGGGTCAAAACCAAGATCTGTTGCAGCAATTGGTGTAAAAATGTCATAACCTTTGATAAGATCTTCGTTAACGTCTTTTACCATGACTGCATCACAGTGAACATCAAAACCGCGGTTTGAAAGTTCTTCTTCAAGAGCACTTTTAATTTGGTGGCTTGAGTTAACACCTGCACCACAGGCAGCAAGAATTTTAATCATATGGATTTCCTCCGATTTAATATTTTTAATAGACAAGATTAAGCAATTGCTTCAGCTATATAAGCATAGAGGGCTTCTGGCTCAGAAATTTTTGAAAGGTCTTCAAGATGACCATTTCCAGTAAAGAAGTCCATCAACTGAGCAAGAATGTTTGTTTGACTTGAACTTGAGTTATTAATGATAAAGAAGAGTAAAGATACTTCTACTTCCTTATCTGGTGCAATCATATTGTGGAAAGTCACTGGTTTATCTAATCGAACGACCACAACTTTTTCAGCTAGATTATGAACAATATCTGTGTGAGGAATAGCCACATTTGGCAAATCCTTACCTAAAAATTCCATATCTAAGCCAGTTGGAAATGACTTTTCACGTGTGATCAAGGCTTCACGATAGGTTGGAGTTACGATTTCCCGTTCTTCCAATAAAGTTGCAACCTGATCAAAGAGATGTTCTTGATTATCCGCTTCTAAGCAAAACACAAGGTTTTTGTCAAAGAAATGATCTAATCCCATAAGGTTTTTCCCTTCTTTCCATTAACTTTATGCTATAAGTATAACACTATATGAAATCGTTGTCAATATTTTTTGTTGTTTTTTGTCCCTTTTTTGATTATTTTGTTTATTTTTTATCTTTACAATCAAAACAAACGTTTAAAACAAACACTTTAAACGATTTAATCCTATTATAAATGCAAAAAAACAGGCCTATTTAAGCCTGTTTTACTATTGATTCTTATGTAAATTTCCTATGAACAAGAAAAACAATTATGATAACTTATTCTTCATCCATGCTCAAGACGCTAAGAAAGGCTTCTTGTGGGACTTCTACTGATCCGATAGCTTTCATACGTTTCTTACCAGCTTTTTGTTTTTCAAGGAGTTTGCGTTTACGAGAAACGTCACCACCATAACATTTAGCAAGTACGTTCTTACGAAGGGCCTTGATATCCGTACGAGCCACAATCTTGTGTCCAATAGCCGCTTGGATTGGAACTTCAAATTGTTGACGAGGAATAATTTTCTTGAGCTTATCAACGATGAGTTTCCCACGTTCGTAGGCAAAATCCTTGTGAACGATAAAGCTAAGGGCATCGACTTTATCACCATTCAAAAGGATATCCATTTTCACAAGTTTAGATGGGCGATACTCTGACAATTCGTAGTCAAAGCTTGCATAACCACGTGTCGAAGACTTAAGCTTATCAAAGAAATCAAAGACGATTTCAGCCAGTGGAATTTGATAGATAACATTGACACGGTTATCATCGATATAGTCCATAGTCACAAAGTCCCCACGCTTACGCTGAGCTAATTCCATCACTGCTCCAACAAACTCCTGTGGTACCATGATTTGCGCCTTAACATATGGCTCCTCAATGGTCGCAATCTTAGTTGGATCTGGGAATTCAGACGGGTTGGACACATCCATAGACTCACCGTCAGTCAAATTAACCTTATAGATAACAGACGGAGCTGTCATGATGAGGTCGATGTTAAACTCACGTTCCAAACGTTCTTGGATAACATCCATATGGAGAAGTCCAAGGAAACCACAACGGAAACCAAATCCAAGTGCCTGTGATGTTTCTGGTTCAAATTGGAGACTAGCATCATTCAGCTGCAATTTTTCAAGAGCTTCACGTAAGTCATTGTACTTGTTTGACTCGATAGGATAGAGACCCGCAAAGACCATAGGGTTCATCTGCTTGTAACCATGTAATGGCTCAGTCGCAGGATTGGTTGCCAAGGTAACGGTATCACCCACACGAGTGTCCTGAACCGTCTTGATAGAAGCCGCAATATAACCAACGTCACCAGTCGCAAGGAAATCACGACCAACTGCCTTGGGTGTAAAGATACCGACTTCCGTAACATCAAAAGTCTTGCCATTGCTCATGAGCTGAATCTTATCGCCAGGTTTAACCACCCCATCCATGACACGCACTTGAAGAATAACTCCACGGTAAGCATCATAAACAGAGTCGAAAATCAAGGCCTTAAGTGGTGCCGTCACATCACCTGTTGGCGCTGGCACTTTTTCTACGATTTGCTCTAGAATTTCTTCGATACCAATACCAGCCTTAGCAGAAGCCAAAACTGCTTCGCTGGCATCCAAACCAATGACATCTTCAATCTCTGTACGCACGCGCTCTGGATCTGCAGCCGGCAGGTCAATTTTATTAATGACAGGCATGATTTCCAAATCATTGTCCAAGGCCAGATAAACATTGGCAAGAGTTTGAGCCTCAATTCCTTGGGCAGCATCGACCACCAAAATCGCTCCCTCACAGGCAGCGAGCGAACGTGAAACTTCATAGGTAAAGTCTACGTGTCCTGGCGTGTCAATCAAGTGGAAAATATAAGTCTCGCCATCTTTTGCCGTGTAATTCAGCTCGATGGCATTCAACTTAATGGTAATCCCACGTTCCCGCTCTAAATCCATGCTATCCAAAAGCTGGGCCTGCATTTCACGACTTGAAACCGTCTCTGTTTTTTCTAAAATGCGGTCTGCTAGAGTTGATTTCCCATGGTCAATATGGGCGATAATAGAGAAGTTACGGATCTTCTCCTGTCGTTTTTTCAATTCTTCTAAGTTCATGATTCTCTTCCTTTCAGGGTATCTATTTATTATAAATTGTTTTTGACATTTTGACAAGACCATACCCTGCTAGGAGTACTAATCTTCAGCGACAAAGCCGTCATTCTCGATAAAGTGATGTTCTGTCATCCCTTGGTCTGTAAAGACGATTCCATGAAGGACACCACCATAAACAGCTCCTCCATCCATTCCAATCTTGCCATCTTCTGTAGTCCAAAGCTCTGCTGTACCACGTTCTTGGTTCAACAAACCATAAACAGGTGTGTGACCAAAGACAATGATTTTTCCAGTATGATTTTCTGCTTCATGGAATGGTTTTCTGAGCCAGACTTTCTTGTAATCTGTGGTTTCATGCCAGTCGTCTAAGGTCAAATCAATACCTGCGTGCACAAAGATATACTTGTCTGTCTCTACCACAAATGGCATTTGACGAATAAATTCGACCAAGTCTGCTGCTTCAGTAGCAACACGCTTGGCATCTTCTACTCCATCAACCGGTGCATCCAAGGGACGACCTAGGATAGAGTTAATGGTTGTATCTCCACCATTTCGACGATAATGGTCATAACTTTCTTCTGGGTTATCGAGCCAAGTTAAAAACATATACTCGTGGTTTCCTGATAAACAGATAGCCCCTTGATTGTCCACTAAGTCCTTAACCATCACTAGAACACGGCGACTATCTTCACCACGGTCAATCAAATCCCCTAGAAAGAGCAACTGGGTCTGACCATCCCATGTTTTGAGAAGGTCTTCCAGCATCCCAGCTTTTCCGTGAACATCTCCAATTACATAATAGTCTGTCATCTTATTTCTCCCTGTTTCTCAACAATTCTCTGGCTTGCGTCAGGGCTGCTTCCGTCACATCATCACCTGCCAACATCTTGGCAACTTCCTCCACTCGCTCTTCAACCGTCAAAAGACGAACAGTCGAAACCGTTGAATGCTCATTACTAATCTTCTCAATAAAGAATTGATAATCTGCAATCGCAATCACTTGTGGCAAGTGGGAGATAGCTAGAACCTGACCATGTTGGCCAATCTTGTGAATCTTCTGTGCGATGGCTTGAGCTACACGACCTGAAACTCCTGTATCCACCTCATCAAAGACAATGCTGGTCTTGCCTTCTTTACGAGAAAAGGCAGACTTAATAGCTAGCATGAGACGAGATAATTCCCCACCAGATGCAACCTTAACCAAGGGTTTAAAGTCTTCGCCAGGGTTGGTTGAAATGTAAAACTCGACCATTTCATTGCCCTCACGACTGAATTTGCCCTTGCTAAAACGAACCTGAAACTGGGCTTTTTCCATATAAAGATCTTGAAGCTCTTGTTTAATCTCTGCTTCTAGCTGCTGAGCTAAGTCATGACGAGCAGATGCAAGCTGGCCTGCCAAGTCGACAAGATTAACTTCCAATTTCTTGAGTTCGGTTTCCATATCCTCAGATGAAAGGTTATTTCCTGTCAAGAGATTGTATTCTTCCGTAATCTTGGCGAAATAAAGCAAGACATCGTCTACAGTCCCACCATATTTACGCGTAATGGTATGAAGGAGGTCCAAACGATTCTCAACCTGCATAAGACGATTGCCGTCAAAATCAAGGTCCTCAATGATAGCTTCCAGACGTTTGCTAATGTCTTCTAAGACATAGTAGGTCTCAGACAGAGAGCTTGAAATTTCACGGTATTCAGGGTCATACTCTTCGACACTTTCCATGTCATTCATGGCCGAACGAACATTGGCCAGACTTGAAAAGTCTTCATTGTCCAACATGCTGTAGGCATTGGTCAGCGTATCCGCAATATTTTTATGGTTTAGGAGTTTCTCTCGTTCTCGGTTGAGAGCCAAGTCTTCCCCTGCTTGCAAATTAGCCGCCTCAATTTCTGCCATTTGAAATTCCAACATTTCGATACGTGCCTTATGTTCTTGTTGGTTTTTCTTGACTTCCAAAACCTGCTTACGCATTTTACGGTAGGCATCAAAACTCGTCTGATAGGTTTCTTTTAGGTCCCAAAAAGCTGCATCGCCAAATTCATCCAACATTTGAATATGAAGTTGAGGACGCATTAACTCCTCTTGGTCATGCTGACCATGAATATCTACCAGATGTTGCCCAATAGCACGCAAAACAGACAGATTAACCATCTGGCCATTGACACGACTAATACTACGACCATTTTGCAAGATTTCTCGACGGATGATAATTTCATCACCCATTTCCAAACCTTGCTCATCAAAAATTTCCTGTAAAAGGCGGCTATTCTCAACTGAGAAAAGCCCCTCAATCTCTGCCTTTGGCGCACCATGACGAATAACATCTGTCGTCGCACGAGCCCCCAACATCATATTCATGGCATCAATGATAATCGACTTCCCTGCACCCGTTTCACCAGTCAAGACAGTCATCCCCTTTTCAAAATTGAGGGAAATAGCCTCAATAATGGCAAAGTTTTTTATCGAAATTTCAAGTAACATATAGACCTACCAATTTTTTACTTGTTCAAAGATTTCCTCAGCTAGATTTTCACTTCTGGCAATGACTAAAATCGAGCTATCGTCAGCTAAACAGCTAAAAATCTTGTCAGCAAAAGTCTCAATTAACTGAGCTTTTACAAAAGCTGTATTTCCTGGGATAACTTGGAGATTAATCATCTTGTCCATTAATTCAGCTGACTCAATATTGTCTTCAGCCAGTTGCAAACTTTTTACGATTGATTTTGGCAATTCATAGACATAGGTATTGTCTCTCAAAGGAATTTTGACAATCCCCAGTTCTTTGATATCTCGGGATACCGTTGCCTGAGTGGCAGTAATGCCTGCCTCTTTCAAATGTTCTACGATTTCTTCTTGTGTACCGATTTGATAATCTGTCACAAATCGTCTAATTTTTTCAAGTCTCTCTTTTTTATTCATTTTTAAATTGACTATGCGCCCTCTCTACTACTTCTTCAATCTCAGCAAGAACTTGATTGCTTGCTGACTCTTCTTTTTTCAAATACGCTAAAAATTCAATATTGCCATGACCACCTTGGATGGGAGAAAAGTCCAAACCAAGGACTGAAAAGCCTTCCTCTACTGCCATGGTTGTGACAGATTCAAGGACATGTTGATGGACCTTGGCATCTCGAATAATTCCATTTTTTCCAATCTGCTCACGTCCTGCCTCAAACTGGGGCTTAACCAAAGCCACGGCCTGACCTTGATCAGCTAATACTCGGTGCAAGGCCGGAAGGATCAGACTGAGGGAAATGAAACTCACATCAATACTGGCAAAGCTCGGTTCCTTTTCGAAATCAGTCTTCTCTGCATAGCGGAAATTGAACTGCTCCATGCTGATAACCCTTGGGTCTTGGCGTAATTTCCAAGCCAACTGATTGGTACCAACATCGACTGCAAAGACCAACTCGGCACCATTTTGCAACATGACATCGGTAAAACCTCCAGTAGAAGCCCCGATATCAATCGTGGTCGTGCCATCCACTGACAAATCAAAGACCTGCAAGGCCTTTTCCAATTTCAAGCCACCACGGCTGACATACTTGAGTTTTTCACCTTTGAGTTTCAGCTCAGTGTCATCGGGAATTTTCTCTCCTGGTTTATCAAAACGTTCTCCATTCAGAACTGCTACGACTAGGCCAGCCATTACACCACGCTTGGCCTGCTCTCTCGTTTCAAACAAGCCCTGTTTATAAGCTAGTACATCCACTCTTTCCTTAGCCATTGATTCTCAAACTTTCTACTACTTTTACAATCGATTCTATCTCAAAGGGAACCTGCTGGGCAATTTCTTCTAATTTGGCATTAGCTTGATCCAGAGTTTGGTTACAAAAGGCAATAGACTCTTCCAAGCCCAACAAGGCTGGATAGGTTGATTTTTCTGCCTGTAGGTCCTTTTGTGGTGTCTTGCCAATTTCCTCAAAACTAGCTGTCACATCCAATACATCATCTCGAACTTGAAAAGCAAGCCCAATCAATTCCCCAATAGTTTTCAACTTTGCCTGCATCTCAGGAGCCAATTCGGCTATAATAGCAGCTGCTTGGAAGGGATAGGCTAGTAGTTTTCCAGTCTTATTAGCATGAATAGTCTGGAGTTCTTCCAAAGACAAATGCTGGTGTTCACCCTCCATGTCCAAAACCTGCCCTGCCACCATGCCCAGACTTCCTGAAGCTAGGGATAAGTTAGCAATCAAGTCCACCTTGATCTGACTTGGCAAATCTGCCTGCGCTATCAAGGCATAAGAATCTAGGAATAAAGCATCTCCAGCCAAAATGGCCATAGCTTCACCGAATTTCTTGTGATTGGTCAAGCGTCCCCGACGGTAATCATCATCATCCATAGCTGGAAGATCATCGTGAATCAAACTACCTGTATGAATCATTTCTAATGCTGCAGCCACCTGCGCGTGAGCAGGTTTGATGGTAACTTGTAAGGCTTCCAGAACTTCTAACAAGAGAAAGGGTCGAATACGCTTGCCACCAGCATGAATGGAATAGAGAACAGACTCTCGCAAACTAGAGGCAAACTGCTGGTCTCCATAAAAATCTTCCAAGGCTGACTCGACAAGAGCTAATTTTTCTTGCTTTTTCATTCAAAATCACTTTCTGTTCCATCTTCTTGCATGACCTTAACTAAGGTCTTTTCAGCCTTGTCCAGCGTCGCTTGGAGCTCTTTTGACAAGACCATACCCTTTTGAAAGGCAGCAATCGCATCTTCCAGAGCAATTTCACCATTTTCCAAACTTTGGACAATGGTCTCCAGTTCTGCTAGATTTTCCTCAAATTTCTTTTGTTTTGACATCTTTAACCTCTAATTCTACTTGACCATCTCGCATCAAAAGCGTCACTTGGTCTGTTATCTTTAAATTCTCAACCGAATCTACAACGGACTCTTCTTTTTTGACAATAGCATAACCACGCGCCACGATTCGACTGGTATCCAACATCAGCAAGGCTTCCGAAAGTCGTTTCACCTCAGCAATCTTGGCGTCGTAAACCAGCGCCATTTTGCTACGGAGGAGCTTGTCCAACTGAGCTAGACGGTCTTGATAACGTTGAATTTTGGTAACAGGTGATAATTGTACCAGTCGATGCGTCCTTGCTTGGACTAGTTGGTTGCTGTCAGAAATCCGTGTTCGCAAACTTTGTTTTAAGCGCAGTTGCAGCTGATCCAAGCGTTGCAAATAACCATCATACAAACGCTCTGGCTGTCTAAAGATGACTGACTGACTGCATTTTTTCAAAGCTTCTTGTTTCTTAGATAGGACATTTCGGACTGCTGTCGCCATCCGTTTTTCTTGATTTTGTAAATGAGCCAATACATCCAACTTGGTCACAGGTGTTGCTAGTTCAGCTGCAGCTGTTGGCGTTGCAGCCCGTCTATCTGCCACAAAATCCGCCAAGGTTACATCTGTCTCATGCCCCACACTAGAGATAACTGGCAAACGAGATTCAAAAATAGCTCGTACCACAATTTCTTCGTTAAAGGCCCAGAGATCCTCGATAGAACCCCCTCCACGACCAATAATCAGCAAGTCCAAATCGTCCCGTTGATTGGCACGCGCGATATTTCGAGCAATTTCTTCTGCTGCTCCATCACCTTGTACCTTGGTCGGATAGAGAAGAATGTCCACACCTGGAAAGCGCCTGCTGACGGTCGTGATAATATCTCGAATAACAGCTCCACTACGACTGGTCACCACACCAATTCTCTTAGAAAATTGAGGAAGAGGTTGCTTGAAGCGTTCTTGAAACAGACCTTCTTCCGTCAATTTTTTCTTGAGTTGTTCAAACTGAATCGCAAGCGCCCCAACCCCATCAGGCTCTGCCTTTTCAATGATGATGGAGTAGCTACCACTTGGTTCATAGACCTGTACACGCCCAATCACATTGATCTTCATTCCTTCTTCCAGATCAAAGCCTAATTTCTGATAAATCCCAGACCAGATGGTCGCTTGAATGACTGCATGATCATCCTTTAGGGAGAAGTATTGGTGAGTAGGTCGTTTACGAAAGTTGGAAACTTGACCAGTTAAATAGACCCGTTCCAAGTAAGGGTCTTTATCGAATTTCATTTTCAGATATTTGGTCAAAGTTGTTACCGATAAATACTTTTCCATCTCCACCTACTATTCATTTCCTTGCTCTTTCATGGGTATTATTATACCAAAATTATGCCTAAAAATCTTCATTTATGTACCATTATAAGGGAAAAATAGAAAAAGGAGGCAAGGCCTCCACATCTGATTATTTGCTGTTTCGAGCTTCTTCCAAAATCTTTGCAATCTTGGTCGTCAAAAGGTCAATAGCAACGGTATTGCTAACCCCTTCAGGAATGACGATATCAGCATAACGCTTGGTTGGTTCGATAAACTGATGGTACATTGGTTTAACCACGCCTAAGTACTGGTCAATAACGCTATCAAGACTACGGCCACGCTCTTCCATATCACGCTTGATCCGACGAATAATGCGCACATCATCATCCGTATCCACAAAAATCTTGATATCCATCAAATCGCGCAGGCGCTTGTCCTCTAAGACCAAAATCCCCTCAACGATAAAGACATCTTGAGGCTCCTGACGATAGGTCTTGCTGCTTCGTGTATGCTCTGTATAGTCATAAGTCGGAATATCCACTGGACGCCCTGCCAACAATTCCTTAATCTGCTCAATCATCAAGTCTGTATCAAAAGCAAAAGGATGGTCATAGTTGGTTTTGACACGCTCTTCAAAGGTCAAATGAGACTGATCCTTGTAGTATGAATCATGCTCAATCATGGAAATCTTTTCATCAGGGAAATGCGATAAAATGGCTCTTGAAACACTGGTCTTACCTCCACCAGAACCACCTGTCACTCCGATAATGATTGGTCTATTTTGCATGCTATCCTCCGTTTTTTTATCCGTCGTCTATTCTATCATAATTTTTGGGAAATTTATAGTCTGATTTGCATAGTCTTAGGGAAACATTTCCAATCCCTACACCCAGTTAGACTAGCTAAAAACCTTCCTTGGCTTGTAGAGATTGTCCCTTTTTTCTAAAATAGCTAGCAATTTATCTCCCTCAAAGGCAGCTAATTCTTGGTCTGTTTGGGCGAGCTCGATAAAACGACCAAAGCGCACTTCTGTAGCCTCTTCTGAACTTAGAAAAACTTTGACAAGGTCCCCAGTCCCAATCTCTAGAGGATGGAGAAAGTCCAATTGGCCAGCCCCCACTTTTACAGCAATTTCTTCCAAGGTAAGAGCATCTTCTAGTTGCAAACCAGCTGCACTAGTCCGTGTTAAATGTGACATATGGGCAGCGTATCCAAGATTCTCTCCCAAATCAACTGACAAGGTTCGGATATAAGTCCCCTTACTGCATTTTACACGAAAAGTGAATCGTGCAAGTTCACCCTCATAAGAAATCGGACTTGTCCGCTCAAAGCTATAAATAGTTACCTGACGTTCTGGACGCTCCACTTCCTGACCAGCACGCGCATACTCATAGAGCTTACGACCATTAACCTTGACAGCCGAATACATAGGAGGAATCTGAGTAATAGACCCAGTCAAACTAGCGATTGCTTCAGCGACAAGCTTTTCATCCAAGGGCGATAAAACTGGTGTTTCTGCGACCACTTCCCCACTGGCATCCTCAGTTGTCGTGGAATAACCGAGAGTAATCTCCCCCTCATAGACCTTGCCCTCATCCTGCATAAACTCAACCATGCGTGTCGCCTTACCAACCGCGATGGGCAAAACACCCACCACATCTGGATCCAAGGTCCCACCATGACCAATTTTCTTGGTTCCCAAAATCTTACGCAGTTTAAAAACCGCATCATGCGAAGTCATCCCCGCTTCTTTTTTTAAGTTGATAATACCGTTCATTCATTAACTTTCTAAAAATACTAAAACTCTCTTTATGATAACGAAAGACTTCTTTCCTTTACCAAAGGTCACATAATCCATGCCCTTGTCGTTAAAATATAAGTTTTTCCCTTTTGTTGAAGATATTACTTCGTTCCCTCTACTATTTTTTCATGTTTTATCTATGTTGAGTTTTTAAATGCAAGGCAAAGCCGGCAGTCACTTTTTCAAATCCAACTGTCTGATAAAACTGATGTGCAGCATTTCGTTCAGCGGTTAATCCACTATTTAGAGCCAGTGCCTCAACTCCTTCTTTTACCGCTTGTTTTTTCAATTCATCGATTAGCCTACTAGCAATTCCTTGTCGTCTTGTTTCTTTTGCAACTGACAAAGCTAAAATACGATAGTAAGATCCATCTGCTTCAAAAAAGAAGAGCTTCGCATAACCTAAGAAACCTAAAATTTCTCCGTTTCTTTCAGCTAGAAGACAGCCATAATGTGGTTGAGAAAGAATCATTTCTAAACGTCGAGACAGCTTAGAAGCGGTCGTTGGATAGCCCAAGTCTTCGTATAGAGACAGTAGTGCTTCAGCATCTTTCATGGTTGCTTTTCGTATCTGCATAGGATCCTCCTACTCCCCCTTAAGCGCTTCAAACTTCGCTTTCATGGTTGGATTTTTACGTGTCAATTTCTTGACAGAGACATCTTCCAGCTTATTATTAGCCAGACGGAGTTGGTTTTCAGATGTTGTTAGGAACTTTTTAACCTCTTCCATCCGTTTGATGGCCTTGTCGATTTCATCGATAGCTTTACCAAAGTTAGTCGAAGCTGAATTGTAGTTCTTGGCAAAAGCAACTTTAAAGGCATCCAAATCTGCCTCAAAATGCGTAATATCGATATTTTGCTCGCGGACCAAGGCCAACTCCTGCTTATATTTTAGGGAATTAAGCGCTGCATTTCGCAAGAGCCCAATCAACTGGATAAAGAATTGAGGACGAACCACATACATCTTTTCATATTCGTGGCTGACATCAACAATCCCCGTGTTAAAGTAGTCGTTATCAGCCTCAAGCATGGTCACCAAAACCGCATACTCACAGTTCTTCTCCCGACGGTCCTTGTCCAATTCCTTATAAAAATCTGCATTCTTGTGCTTCTTCTCTGTTCCATCCGCTTCATTTTTCATCTCAAACATAATGGAAATGATTTCCACTCCATTTTCATCACATTCACGGAAGATAAAGTCTCCTTTAGAACCACGCGCTGAAACCTTGTTATCCTTCTCAAAGTAGGCATTTGGAAATGCAAAACTGCGGACCTTGTTAAACTCACTCTCTGCATACTGTTCCAGACTTTCCCCGATGGCTTTTGTAGATTGCTGAGCTTTGAAATTCTTGTAAAATTCGACTTGTTCACTTGCTGCCTTGAGCTGTGCTTCGTAATTTTGTTTAACAGAAGCAAGAGAAAGCTCGTTTTCTTTTTCTTGTAAAAGAAGCTGGTTTTTAACCTGATCCCGTTCTTTTTCTAGGTCAGAAAGTGTCTTCTGTAGTTGATTTTCATACTCTAAACGCAAGGTAGCCAGTTGGTTTTCCAAGGCCTGTACTTCCTTGTCCTTTGCCAATAAAGCCTGATGGCTTGTCTGTTCAACCTCTTTCTTGGCCAATTCTTTTTCTGTATCAAAGTTCTGGATTTGACTCTGTAATTGCGCAATTTCTTGGTCTTTTTGAGCTAGTTTAGACTGTTGTTCATTCATGGCCTTTTGCTCAGCCAAGGCCAACTCCTGCTTCATCCGATCGTGCAATTCCTTATCAAACTCTACTGTTCTCACTTGGGATAACAGTTCAGCATACTGACTTTCATTTACTGTAAAGACTTCCCCACAGTTAGGGCATTTGATTTCGTTCATATCGTTCCTCCTTCTAGACTTCTTTATCCATTATATCATGCCTGAGGGAAAATCAAAAACAGCGAGTCGAAACCCACTGTTTATCTTCTTTTACTTTAAATTTTTTCCAAGGCCAAGCGCAAGTCTTCAATCAAATCTTCTACATTTTCAAGTCCGATTGACAAGCGGATTTGATTTGGTGTGATACCTGCTGCTTCTAGGTCTTTTTCTGACAATTGACCGTGAGTGGTTGTAGCTGGATGGACAACAAGAGACTTGGCATCTGCCACGTTCGCTAGGTCAGAGAAGATTTCTAAATGATCAATTACCTTGCGTGCTTCTGCCTCCCCACCTTTGACATGGAAAGTAAAGATTGAGCCCACACCTTTTGGCAAGTATTTCTCAGCCAAGGCATGATAAGGACTGTCTGCAAGTTTTGGATAGTTTACCTTTTCTACCTTAGGATGGTTGACAAGGAAATCAACAATTTTCTCTGCATTTTGCACATGACGTTCGACACGAAGAGAAAGGGTTTCAAGTCCTTGGAGCAAGAGAAAGGCATTAAATGGCGACAAGGCTGCACCTGTATCACGGAGCAATTGAACACGAACAGCGATAATAAAGGCTGCTGCACCCACATCCCGAGTATAGCTCAAATTGTGGTAGCTTGGATCTTCCTCAACAAATTGAGGGAATTTCCCTGAAGCCGCCCAGTCAAAACGACCACTATCGACAATCACTCCTCCAATAGTCGTACCATGCCCACCAATAAACTTAGTCGCAGAGTGAATAGCAATATCTACACCGTGAGAGAAAACGTTAATCAAATATGGTGTGGCAAAAGTGTTGTCTGAAACGAGAGGAATCTTGTGTTTATGCGAAATCTCAGCCAATTTTTCCAAGTCAGGAATGTTAATCAAGGGATTCCCCAAGGTTTCAATCAAGACAAGTTTGGTATTGTCACTGATAGCTGCTTCCACTTCCTCCAAATTATCCACATCCACAAAGGTTGTTGTGATTCCATAACGAGGAAGTGTTTCTTTCAAGAGATTGAAGGTTCCGCCGTAAATAGTTGAGGCCGCTACAACATGGTCACCCGCATGGGCAAGAGCCAAAATCGTATAAGTAACTGCAGCCATACCTGATGCTGTTGCAAGAGCTCCAACACCACCTTCGAGAGCTGCAATTCTTTCTTCAAAAGCAGCTGTTGTAGGATTTGTAATACGAGTATAGATATTACCTGGCTTTCTCAAGGCAAAAAGATCTGCACCTTCCTGCGTGTCATCAAAAACAAAAGATGTTGTTTGATAAATCGGTACTGCACGAGACTTGGTAGCTGGATCCACAACTTGACCAGCATGCAGTTGCAAAGTTTCAAATTTAAAATCACGAGTCATAAGACGACCTCCATATAGTTTGATTAAGGATATTGTAGCACCTTAAGTTATAGTTTACAAATATCAGTTTTCTATATTTTGATATAATAAATAGCTATTACTCTATTTTAAAAACGAAAAAAGCACGACTCAATCGTGCTCATTTCTTAATCTACATAAGTATCTTCGTTTTTATTGAGGAAGGCATATGGAAGACCCATCAAGAGGCCTCCTCCGATAAAGTTCCCAATGAAGGTTACACCCCAGTGGCGAAGCATATTTCCAACACCAAAGTTAGCAATTGAATCCGCAGCAACACTGAATTTCACAATCGCGAAAGAAGCAAAGTTCGCAGCGATGTGCTCGTTTGTTAAGAATACAAACATGTAAATTGCTGATAAAACGAGCCAAAGTTTGGCACCACCATCTTTGACCAAAACAAATGAAAGAATCGCAATATTTACGAAAATATTGGCTAAAATACCTTCAAGTAAGACTAGCTCATTGGAACGGCCTAACTTCATCTCTACAACCCCAGAGATGAAACTATCATGAGTCAGATTTGCATAGGCTGCCGAATGAGCAAATCCCCAACCTGCTATCAAAGCCCCGATAAGGTTGAACAAGGTACAGTAAAGTAAAATCTCAGCTGTTTTTCTCCAAGAGATTTTTTTCAAGAAACTACCGGCTGTCAAGAACATCATGTTTGATGTTACCAACTCAGCATTCAAGAAAACAATGTAGGCCAAGCCCCAAGCAAAGACAAAGGGGAAAAGAAAACGTCCACTACCTGGCGCAATTTTATTAATCAAGTCAGCCCCAACTGCACCAGCAGCAGTACTGAAGGTTAAAAATGCACCTGCGAACATAGAACGAATCGCATACTTAAATTTGCTTTGACTATAAAGACTTTCCTTCTTCTTGCAAGCAAATTCAATCTTTGAGATAAATTCTGAAGAAACCATAATAAACTCCTAAAATTTTTTACCTGATAATTATATCACAAACTTTAGAATTAAGGAAACGTTTTCTGTATTTCATAACAGTTTATTTTGAAATTCAATCTATAAAAAATCAGTAAAACTAAATGTTTACTGATTCTTTAACTATTAATAGCGTTGTTTATACGGTTGATTGAAGGCTGTTAGAACTTCTTCAGGTGTTTGTGAATAGTCTTTTGTATCTTTCAAATCACCTTTTACAATAATCCGCTCTGTCGCATCATAGTCCACACAAGTTACAAGTGTGATCTCATCAACACCACTACGGTCGTCAATCTCATCCACACGATCTGGTGTTACATGCTTGACCTCATGAATGACATAAGTATAAACCTTATCCTTATCAGTCAGATAAATTTTCATACCATTTTTAGCATGTGATAAGGGAGAAAATAGCATCTGACTGGCATTTTCTGCTGTAAAAATGTGATGACTAGCTAGTGAATAATTTCCTTTCCCCATCACTTGATCACGCTTCATTGTACCAGCTCCATAGAAGAGATTGACATTATCAAGCCCCTTAAAAATTGGCAAGTTAATTTCTACTTCAGGAATAGCAATCCCACCAATAACTGGTAATTTTTGCGAATTCCATTGTGAGGATAAGACAGCTTCTGATGAAATGGCTTTTACTGAGTCAAAGTCAAAATTACCTTCTGTATCTTGATTTTCTTCCAATTTTTCTTTTGATACCTGGCTAACTTGATACTTGTTAGTATTCCAAACCATGAAGATATCACGAATTTTTGAATTAAAGATTAATGCCAGTGACAAGAGGATTAAGAATCCTGCCAAGACATTGATTAGTAGATTTTTACGATTTGTTTTCTTTTTGTTCTTTTTATGAGACATTATGCTTCACCTTCTATTTCGTTTTCTGTCCCAACTTCTTCTTTTTCTGCAGCTGCAACCGTAGTAAAGGTTACAATTTTAGCATCTTGATCCAGGCGCATCACCTTAACTCCCATAGTTGAGCGACCTGTTTGTGAAATATTGGCAACGTTGGTTCGAATCATGACACCTGTATCAGTGATAATCATCAAGTCTTCATCGCCTTTAACGGTCAAAAGACCTGATAGAGGACCATTTTTCTCAGCTACATTAGCCGTCTTCATCCCTTTACCACCACGACCTTTTGTTGGATATTCGGTCGCAACTGTACGCTTACCATACCCTTTTTCTGTGATGATAAGAACCTCGTCTTGGTCTGTAATCACACTAGCACCAACTACTGTATCCCCTTCACGAAGATTGACACCTTTCACACCCGTAGCGATACGACTCATTCCACGAACGGCTGATTGATTAAAGCGCACTGCATAGCCAAACTTAGTACCAATGATAATATCCGTATCTTCTTCTGTCAGCAGTACATTAATCAATTCATCTTCATCTTTGAGGTTCAATGCTTTAAGCCCATTCTGACGAATATTAGCAAATTCCTTAACGCTGGTTCTCTTCACAATACCATGACGGGTTGTGAAGAAGAGGTAAGCATCATCACTACGTTCAGACTCGACATTGATGATGGTCTGAATACTTTCACCTTCATCCAATTTCAAAAGATTGACAATTGGCAATCCCTTAGCGGTACGACCATATTCAGGAATTTCATAACCTTTCAGGCGATAGACACGTCCTTTATTTGTAAAGAAGAGCAGGTGATCATGAGTGCTAGTTGACACTAATTCACGAACAAAATCGTCATCCTTAACACCTGTCCCTTGAACACCGCGACCTCCACGTTTTTGAGCAGTGAACTCATCCTGATCTAGACGTTTAATGTAGCCCTTGTTAGACAGTGTAATCAAGACATCCGATTCTTCAATCAAGTCCTCGTCTTCGAGGCTTAAGACTTCACCGACCATCAATTCAGTACGACGTTGATCACCAAACTTACGCTTGACTTCATCTAATTCATCCTTGATAATTTGAGAAACACGTTCTGGCTTAGCAAGAATATCTGCTAAATCTGCAATCAGAGCCAATAAGTCATCATACTCTGACTGAATCTTATCACGTTCCAAACCTGTCAAACGGCGAAGACGCATATCAAGAATGGCTTGACTTTGACGTTCAGAAAGCTTAAACTTGCTCATCAACTCAGCTTGTGCTTCCGCATCCGTTTCACTAGCACGGATGATACGAATCACTTCGTCGATATGGTCTAGCGCAATCAAGAGACCTTCTAAGATATGAGCACGCGCTTCTGCTTTTTCCTTATCAAAACGTGTCCGACGAACAACCACTTCTTTTTGGTGCTCAATATAAGCATCCAAAATCTGACGAAGGGACAAAATCTTTGGTACCCCATTTTGGATTGCAAGCATATTAAAACCAAAGTTGGTTTGCATCTGGGTCATCTTGAAGAGGTTGTTGAGGATAACATTGGCTGAGGCATCACGCTTGACTTCAATAACAAATCGAACACCTTCACGGTTTGACTCATCACGTACTGCTGTGATGCCCTCAATGCGTTTTTCCTGAACCAAACGAACAATATGCTCATGCACCTTTGTTTTATTGACCATATAAGGAAATTCTGTTACAACAATACGCTCACGGCCAGTCTTAGTTTCCTCAATTTCAGTACGAGAACGAAGGACAATAGAACCTTTACCTGTTTCGTAGGCCTTATGGATACCTGATTTCCCCATGACAAGAGCACCAGTTGGAAAATCTGGCCCAGGCAGGACTTCCATCAAGTCCTTAGTGGTCACTTCAGGATTGTCCATGACCAACTTCACTGCATCAATGGTTTCACCAAGGTTATGAGGTGGAATATTGGTTGCCATCCCAACAGCAATACCAGTTGCTCCATTAACCAAAAGATTAGGAAAGCGCGCTGGCAAGACCAAGGGTTCACGTTCATTGGCATCATAGTTATCAACGAAGTCAACTGTATTTTTGTTAATATCACGAAGCATCTCCAGAGCAATCTTGCTCATACGTGCCTCAGTGTAACGCTGGGCGGCAGCACCATCACCATCCATGGAACCAAAGTTCCCATGACCATCTACAAGCATGTAACGATAGCTCCACCATTGAGCCATACGGACCATGGCTTCATAGATAGAGGAATCCCCGTGTGGGTGGTATTTACCCATAACATCCCCTGTAATACGAGCAGATTTTTTATGGGGTTTATCTGGAGTAACACCTAATTCATTCATTCCGTAGAGAATCCGACGGTGAACAGGTTTCAAGCCATCTCGAACATCAGGAAGAGCCCGTGCTACGATAACACTCATAGCGTAGTCGATAAAGCTCGTCTTCATCTCCTTTGTCAGATTGACATTCACTAAATTTCTATCCTGCATTAATAAATGCCTCATTTCACTATTAGTAATTAACAATATTATACCATAATGTCGACTATATTTCAGGTATCTAAAACTACTAAAACGTTTACATCAAGAACTGAAAGGCATATCCGTGACAAAGCTTTTTAAAAGTGATAGAATTAAAATAACTGGGGAAATCCCTGAATAAAATTAAGGAGATGTTTAGAACAATGACTTCAACTAAACAACACAAAAAAGTTATCCTTGTTGGTGATGGTGCTGTAGGTTCATCTTACGCTTTTGCACTTGTTAACCAAGGAATTGCACAAGAGCTTGGAATTATCGAAATTCCTCAATTGCATGAAAAAGCTGTTGGTGATGCGCTTGACCTTAGCCACGCCCTTGCCTTCACTTCACCTAAAAAAATCTATGCAGCTCAATACTCTGACTGTGCAGACGCTGACCTTGTTGTAATCACTGCAGGTGCTCCTCAAAAACCAGGTGAAACTCGTCTTGATCTTGTAGGTAAAAACCTTGCTATCAACAAATCAATCGTAACTCAAGTTGTTGAATCAGGTTTCAAAGGTATCTTCCTTGTTGCTGCTAACCCAGTTGACGTCTTGACTTACTCAACTTGGAAATTCTCTGGTTTCCCTAAAGAACGCGTTATCGGTTCAGGTACTTCACTTGACTCAGCTCGTTTCCGTCAAGCACTTGCTGAAAAATTGGATGTTGATGCTCGTTCAGTGCACGCCTACATTATGGGTGAACACGGTGACTCTGAGTTCGCTGTTTGGTCACACGCTAACATCGCTGGTGTAAACCTTGAAGAATTCCTTAAGGATACTCAAAATGTTCAAGAAGCTGAATTGATTGAATTGTTCGAAGGTGTTCGTGATGCAGCCTACACAATCATCAACAAAAAAGGTGCAACATACTACGGTATCGCAGTAGCCCTTGCTCGTATTACTAAAGCAATCCTTGACGATGAAAACGCAGTACTTCCACTTTCAGTATTCCAAGAAGGTCAATACGGAGTTAAAAACGTCTTTATCGGTCAACCAGCTGTTGTTGGTGCACATGGTATTGTTCGTCCAGTAAATATCCCATTGAACGACGCAGAAACTCAAAAAATGCAAGCATCTGCAAATGAATTACAAGCTATTATTGACGAAGCATGGAAAAACCCAGAATTCCAAGCTGCTTCTAAAAACTAATTTAGATAGTAATAACTCCTTGAGTCATCAGGGAGTTATTTTTTATCTGTATTTGAACTAAACATTTTATGAAGTATACGTAAAAAACAACATAACTTTAAAAGCTATCGTGTCACAGTTTGGGCATAAATCCGAAAACTACCAATTAGATCTATCCTCACGTTACAAAAAGTCTGTAGCAAGCAGTATTTGACGAACTTGATACCGTCGCATTAAATCGAAAGTAAAAAGTTTTGCCCCATTTGTGCTCCATAGACAAAAAAGAGCCCATCATACAGGCTAGAAAGCTTGATATGATAGGCTTTTTAATGTTAGATTAACGTACTGTACGGATACGCATTGTGTTTGTACGAACAGCTTCTCCAACTGGTACACCAGCTACGATAACGATATCGTCACCAGATTGTACAAGTCCTGCTTCAACTGCTTTACGTTCAGCGATTTCGAACATATCGTCAGTTGATGATGGAGCATCTGTCAACATTGGGATAACACCCCAGTTCAACATCAATCCACGTTCTGTCAATTCGTCGAATGTCAATGCCAAGATGTCAGCATTTGGACGGTATTTAGAGATCAAACGTGCAGTGTGACCTGTCTTAGTAAGAGTTACAACCAATTTGATATCCATTGAGTTAGTAGCATCTTTAACAGCTGAAGCCATTACTTCTGTCTTAGAGTTACGTTCGAATGAATCTGAGTTCAAACGTCCATATTCGTTAAGAAGAGTTTGAGCGTTCTTGTCGATTGTAGCCATTGTAGTTACTGACTCAAGTGGGTATTTACCATTTGCAGACTCACCTGAAAGCATTGTAGCGTCAGTTCCGTCGATAACAGCGTTAAATACGTCTGATACTTCTGAACGAGTTGCACGTGGTTTTTCAGTCATTGTTTCAAGCATGTTTGTTGCAGTGATAACAACTTTACCAGCAGCGTTCACTTTAGTGATGATCATTTTTTGGTAAACTGGAACCATTTCGAATGGTACTTCGATACCCATGTCACCACGAGCAATCATGATACCATCAGCAGCTTCGATGATTTCATCCAAGTTATCAATACCTTGTTGGTTTTCGATTTTAGCGAACAATTGAACATGTCCATTTCCAGTTTCTTCACAGATTGCACGAACTTCGTTCACGTCTTTAGCAGTACGTACGAATGAAATCGCGATGAAGTTGATACCTTGTTCAAGACCGAAGCGGATATCATCGTTATCACGATCAGCAAGAGCTGGGAAAGGAATTTTAGTGTTAGGGATGTTAACACCTTTTTGTTTAGCAATTACGCCATCGTTTTCAACTTCAACTTCAAATTCACGAGTTGCATCATCTTTAGCAACCACACGAAGACCAAGTTTACCATCGTCAACCAAAACTTGACGACCAACTTCAACATCATCATAGATATCAAGAGCACCAGCAACGTTCAATGCAATCACATCACGAGTTGATTTGATTCCTTGTTTAGTCGCAACACGGATTTTCTCACCAGTTTTGTATGAATACTCTTTAGCTTCACCTTCGAACAATTCTGTACGGATTTCTGGTCCTTTTGTATCAAGAAGGAAACCAACTTTTTTACCTGCAAGTTTTTCTGCAAGTTTAACAGTTGCCATACGCTCACCTTGTTCTTGGTGGTCACCGTGTGAGAAGTTGAAACGAAATGTGTTAGCACCAGCTTCAATCAATTTGGCAATGTTTTTAGCTGAAGCTTCAACATCAAGTTTTTCACCCCAGTATCCGTCATCACCAAATTTTTTACCACCACGGATTTCTACCGCAGGTCCCAAAGTTGCAACGATTTTTACACGTTTATTCATGATTTTTGTGACTCCTTTATATATGACCTTTTTGGTCTTATTAACTAAATTATAAATTATGACAAGCTCTTATTCAAGCTAGATAGCTCAAGGTCAGCCTTGTGTGGGTTGTTAACCACAATCTTACCATCTGCAGTAAGGCTAAACAATGCTCCTTCTTCTGCAGTTCCAAGAATTGGGTTTTCAACCATTTTCTCGTTACGGATACCAACCGCAACACCACCGATACCTTCTTTAAGAAGTTTAACAGCATGGGCACCCATACGTGACGCCAAAACACGGTCACGCGCAGTTGGAGAACCACCACGTTGAATATGTCCAAGTTCTGTCACACGAAGGTCGCTTGTATCCCCAGCTTCTTTTAGTTTTTGACCAAATTCAGCTGCTGACATAACACCTTCTGCCAAGACGATGATATTGTGTTTTTTACCACACTCATAACCGCATTTAATGCTTTCAACGATATCTTCAATCTTGAATCCTTCTTCAGGAATGATGATTTCATCAGCACCAGTTGCAATACCAGCCCAAAGAGCGATATCACCAGCGTTACGTCCCATAACTTCGATAACAAATGTACGACGGTGACTTGATGATGTATCACGAATCTTATCGATAGCGTCCATAGCAGTCGTAACTGCTGTGTCAAAACCGATTGTAAAGTCAGTACCAACGATATCGTTATCGATTGTACCTGGAAGACCGATAGCTGGGAAGCCATGCTCAGTCAAACGCATAGCACCGTGGTATGATCCGTCACCACCAATAACAACTACACCTTCAATCCCGTGTTTTTTCAATTGCTCAATCCCTTTAAGTTGCCCTTCAAGTTGAGCAAACTCTGGGTAGCGAGCTGAGTGAAGGAAAGTACCACCACGAGAAATGATGTCCCCTACTGAAGCTGTATCTAGGGGATGAATTTCACCGGCAACCATACCAGCATATCCATCATAGATACCAAACACTTCCATTCCTTCTGAAATTGCTTGACGAACAACTGCACGGATGGCAGCGTTCATACCAGGGGCGTCTCCACCACTAGTCAAAACAGCAATACGTTTCATATTGGTTATGCTCCTTTTTCTTTTAACATTCTTACTGATTATACCACATTTACGTTGAAAATTCTTCTATTTTCCGTAATTTTAGCGATAAATCGTTTTCATAACGATTCCATTCAATTTCGCTTCTAATTCATCAGATTTAGCTACAAAATGATGGGGAGAAACAATTGTTCTCTGTTCCTCTTCATACCTGATAATGACTGGGATTGGGCCTTTATACTGGTCTAAAATACGTGACATTTCTTGATCCGAGTCATGATTTTTCACCTGAATCCAAAAGCGCTCAGCCACTGCTTCTCTTATTTCTTGTGCAATCATTTGCAGACGACCGTCACGTGACTGGACTTTCCCTTTAATATAGTAGAAGGCTCCTTCTCTTACTTCCTGCCCAACCTGTCGATATAAATCTGAAAAGAGGGTAACATCCAATTTTTTCTTACTGTCATCCACCTGTAAGAAAGCCATATTTTCACCTTTTTTGGTACGAATTACTTTTATCTTCTGAACCTCAACCAAGATAATAGCATAGCTATTTTCTGATAAATTACTAATAGGAGTAATCGGATAAATGGCCTTACTTGCAATAGCTTGTAGTGGATGTTTGCTAACTCCCACTCCTAGAAGCTCTTGTTCCATGTAGAATTTTTCTTGCTCCGTCCAATCTTCCGATTCCTGCCAACTATATATAGTATCACCAAATAAGCTTCCTAACACTTTCGCAAATTCAAATAGATTAGCTAAATTATTGAATACTTTTTGACGATTTTTTTCAAATGAATCGAAAAGACCAACTTTTACCAAAGGTTCTAGCAAAGGAAGTTTCAAATAATTCTCAGGTAATTTAGCTATAAAATCTTCAATGTTAGAATAAGGTCTATTTTTTATAATCCAAAGCGCCAAATCATTGCTGACCCCTTTAATCGATTTCAGACCTAGATAGATGAACTTGTTGGCAATTTTATCATGATAGGGGATGGTATTGATGGACAATGGTGCTACTTCAAAGCCTGCTTCAAGTGCATCTGTTAGGTAATCACTGTTGGCAGAATTCAACATGACCTGATAAAAGATAGCTGGATAATGTGTTTTAAAATAGGCCAACTGGAAGGCCAAGGCTGAGTAGGCATAGGCGTGAGATCTATTAAATCCATAACCTGCAAACTTCTCCATAACATCAAAAACCTGCTCTGCTTTTTCCGCAGTATGACCAGCTTCTATGGAGCCTTGAATAAATGAAGCTCTCATCTCATGCATGGCAGAGGCATCCTTTTTACCCATAGCTCGACGCAAAATATCGGCCTTCCCAAGACTAAATCCAGCAAATCGCTGAGCAACCTGCATAACCTGCTCCTGATAGAGCATAATGCCATAGGTTGGAGCCAAAATATCCTCCAGAACTGGATCTAGAACAGTCACTTCTTCCTGCCCATGCTTTCTTGCCACAAAATTATTGATATAGTCACTAGCACCTGGTCTATTTAGAGAAGTAGTCGCTACGACATCTTCAAAACAGACTGGTTGTACACGCTTCAGCAGGCGAATGGCACCAGGTTGTTCAAATTGAAAGATACCTTTTGTATTGCCAGAGGCAAATAAAGCTAACGTTTCTTTGTCTTCCAAATCAATCTCGTTGATAGCTATCTTAACACCTTCCGTTTCAGCAAGCAATTCTTGCATCTTCTGGACAAAGGTCAAATTTCGTAATCCCAGAAAGTCCATCTTCAAAAGTCCACTGGCTTCAACTCCATGAGCATCATATTGAGTCAGTGGAATTTCGTCACCATGCTTTAGAGGGATGTAGTTGGTCAAGTCTTGGTCGCTAATGACAACACCAGCTGCATGAACAGAGGTTTGTCTTGGATAACCCTCAATCTTGCAGGCAATTTCAAATGCTTTTTGGTATTCTAACTTACTATTGATTTGCTGACGAAACTGGAGATTACCCTCATAGGCTGACTTAAGATTATCACGAAAACTGATTTTCTTGGTAATTGCAGATAATTCATACTCTGGCACACCAAAGCGCTTCAAAACATCTCGAAGAGCTTGCTTGGCGCCAAAGGTAGAAAAAGTAACGATTTGCGCAGCATGCTTGCTACCATATTTATTGCCAACATATCTGATAAAATCTGGACGATAAATATCAGGGATATCAATATCAATATCAGGCATAGTATAACGTTCACGATTGAGGAAACGTTCAAAAATAAGATTCTTCTGAACTGGGTCAATCCCTGTGATATCCAAAGCATAGGAAACCAAACTACCGACTGCAGAACCACGTCCCATTCCCATATAATAGCCATTTGAACGTCCAAAACGCAACAAATCCCAAACAACCAAGAAATAATCGTCAAAGCCCATATCATGAATAACAGCCAATTCTTGGTCTAGACGGTCTTGATATTCTTTACCAGTCAACCCCTTCTGAACAAGCCCCAATTCAGCGCGCTCTCTCAACTCTTCTACCGCTGGTCTAGCAGGATTAAAGCGAGGCAATTTCAGACTAGTATCCAAGTCATAAGAAATGCCTGAAATAAGCTTTTCTAAATTGTCCAAGGCTTGAGGAAAACGTTCTTGAAATAGTTTCTCTAAAGAACTTGCAGATAAAAGCACATCTTGTCGTGAGCGCAAGGGAACTTCTCTGAGGGGGAGATTTTCTTTAATCGCTGTTAAAACTTGCAGAACTTCTCTATCCCTGCTTTCAAAAGCATTGACTCGATAAAGGGGTAAAATAGGATGATGAAATTCGCTGGCCAGTGTTTCTGGATAAACTCCAACATAGTAATCACAGCCTAGATTTAGCGACTCAATCTCTTCAAAATAAGGCACAATGACCGCGATATCCTCCAAGTACTGGGACAGGACTGACCAAGTTTTCTCCCCCTGCATCTTGGCTGTTGAAAGTTTCATCAACTGCTGATAACCCACACTAGATAGGGCTAAAAAACGCAGATTCAAATCCTTATCATCTATAAGTACATTCATTTCAAGCCCTAATAAAGGATGAATGCCATATTTTTTTGTAATCTCTAGAAAGTCGAAAGCACCATAAAGATTGTCAATATCCATCATAGCCAGATGAGTGTAGCCATATTCTTTAGCTGCTCTCACATACTTGTCAATCGAAATGACACTCTCCATAAAACTATAGACTGTTTTTGTATCTAGTTGTGCGATCAATTTACACTTCTCCTCTATTGTTCTCACTATATTATACCATTTTCAAAAAGAGAAAGAAAAGAACCTGAGATGTTAAATCTCAAGTTCTTTCTTTGTCTGATTGCAAGTTAGCATCTAATGAGAATCAAAATGATTATTCTTCATCTTCTCTTTTCTTACGAGCAATCAATCCAAATCCACTTAAGGCTCCTAGAAGTCCAAGTGCTGCAAGGCCAGCATGATCTTCTGTACCTGTATTTGGAAGTTCACGTTGACCTTCCATGTATTGAGGTGTAGAAGGCACTGCTGGTTGTTCTGGTGTCACTGGCGCTACTGGTTGTTCAGGAGTCTCAGGTGTCACTGGAACAGGATTTGGTGCAGGACTAGGTTCTGGTTGTGGAGTTGGAGTTGGTGTATTACCACCTCCGCCTCCATTGTTGCCACCACCATTATTTGGTGTAGGAACAGGGATGTACTTGATTGGCGTATCTTTCGTTGGATCTGCCGGTACGTCTGGTACTTCATATCCTTTAGTTGGATCGTTCGGATCAACTGGTTTCAATGGATTTCCATTTGGATCTACAGGGATAAATCCTGGTACATAAGGTACTTTAGGTTTATCTGTTCCTGGTTTTGTTGGATCTGTAGGATCGTTTGGATATGTGATTGGATTTGTTGGTGTTCCTGGAATATTTGGAATCCATGAACCTAACTTATCGTAAATCACTGTTTCATTGATATCTTTGATTGTATCAGGAGTTACTTGTACATCTTTAGTTGATGATTCTAGATCACCAGCTTTAGCAATGTATCCTTTCACAACTGGTACTGGGTATCCGTTGAAGATATCATCGTTACGATCTGTTGTCCATCCTCCATAAGTGATCTCACCAGTTACCAAGTTCACTTTCGCTTCACGAGTAAACTTGATAGTTTCTGTACGAGTTTCAGAAACTTCGTTTCCATTGCGATCCACATACTTGATAGTACGTGTAGCTGATTTCTCAGTTACAAGATCTTTCACAGTATTTGGCCATACTGGGCTATTTGGATCGTTAGGGAATACTGGTTTACCTGGCTCTGGTGTAGATGGTGTTACTGGAGTTCCATCTGGGTTCTTCGGTAAGTTTGGATCAGTTGGATCTACTGGTTTTCCTGGTGTAACTGGGATAATTCTCTCAGCTACTGTTACCTTGAAGATTTGATCTACAGATTTATCTTTATCAAATACTCTATCTGCATCTTTAGATGGGAATTCGTTCTTAACGACTCTGTATCCAGCTTTTTCAAGTTTTTCAATCGTCTTAGTTACTTCATCAACTTTAGACTTAGTGAAGTTAGCTCCTGAATCACCTTCATCTACTACTGGAGTTGATACAACTTTACCTTTTTCATCTACGAAGTTAGTAATAGCTTTTTGCTTATCAGTCACGTAAGTGATTGGTGTATCTGTTCTTGGATCTGTTGGTACTGGAGGTACTTCATATCCTTTAGTTGGATCGTTTGGATCTACTGGTGTTAATGGAACTAGTGGGTTATCCGGACTAATTGGTTTAGTTGGATCTTTTGGTACCACTGGTGTAGTTCCTGAGATATAAGGAACGATTGGTTTATCGCTACCTGGTTTAGTTGGATCTTTAGGATCGTTTGGATACGTAACTGGAGGAACTGGTGTAGAACCTTCTGGTACTTTTGGAATCCATGAACCAAGTTTAGTGTAGACAACTTCGATGTTTTCATCTTTAGAGTCTGCAGTTAATCCTGTTGTAGTTGCTACTTCTTTTTGTTTCGCATCTTTCAGGATGTAGCCTTTAACTACTGGTGATTCAACTTTATCGAATGTTGTATCTCCATCTTTAGCTGTCCAGTTACCGTAAGTGATTTCACCTGTTACAGAGTTGATCTTAGCTTCACGAGTGAATGTAACTTTATCTTTAATAGATTCTGTAGAGTCTTTACCAGCTTTATCTGTATAAGTTACTCTGTTACCTTTCTCATCAACGTATGTGATTGTACGGTTAACGTGACGAGTTGTATCGATTTGTTTAATTAGATCTTCTGTCCATTTTGGTCCATCAGGGTTCTCAGGATCGATTGGATCACCCGGTTTTGGTTTGTTTGGATCATTTGGATTTTCTGGATCTACTGGTTTGATTGGCTCAACGTGTGGTGTAACTGTAACTACGAAGCTTTGATCTACTTTCGTATCTTTATCGTAGTTCTTATCTGTAGCAGTTGTGAATCCGTCACTTACTAAGTCATATCCTAGAGCTTTCAATTCAGCAAGTTTAGCTACTGTACTGTAGTCGATTGGTTCTCCAGATTTACCTTCTAGGTTATCTGTGTGAAGTACTGTTCCAGTTCCTTCTACCACATAAGTTACTTTCGCTTTTTGAGTATCTTTCTCATAAGTGATTTGCGTATCTTCTGTTGGGTTTCCAGGTGTTGGTGGAACATATCCTTTACTTGGATCATTTGGATCTACTGGTTTCAGTGGGTTTCCATTTGGATCTTTTGGTGTAGTTCCTGGTACGTAAGGAACGATTGGTGTATCGTTTCCTGGTTTAGTTGGATCGTTCGGATCATTTGGATATGGAAGTGGATCAATTGGTGTTTCACCTTCTGGTACTTTTGGAATCCATGAACCAAGTTTAGTGTAAACTACTTCGATGTTTTCATCTTTAGAGTCTGCAGTTAATCCTGTTGTAGCTGCTACTTCTTTTTGTTTGGCATCTTTCAGGATGTATCCGTTAACGACTGGTGATTCAACTTTATCGAATGTTGTATCTCCATCTTTAGCTGTCCAGTTACCGTAAGTGATTTCACCTGTTACAGCGTTGATTTTACCTTCACGAGTGAATGTAACTTTATCTTTAATAGATTCTGTAGAGTATTTACCTGCTTTATCTGTGTAAGTTACTCTGTTACCTTTTTCATCAACGTATGTGATTGTACGGTTAACGTGACGAGTCGTATCAATTTTACTAATTTGATCTTCAGTCCATTTTGGTCCATCAGGGTTCTTAGGATCGATTGGATCACCCGGTTTTGGTTTATTTGGATCATTTGGATTTTCTGGATCTACTGGTTTGATTGGCTCAACGTGAGGTTTAACAATTACTACGAAGCTTTGATCTACTTTTGTATCTTTATCGTAGTTCTTATCTGTAGCTGTTGTGAATCCGTCAGTTACTAGATCATATCCTAGAGCTTTAAGTTCTAGAAGTTTAGCTACTGTGCTGTACTCGATTGGCTCTCCAGATTTACCTTCTAGGTTATCTGTATGAAGTACTGTTCCTGTTCCTTCTACAACATAAGTTACTTTCGCTTTTTGAGTATCTTTCTCATAAGTGATTTGCGTATCTTCTGTTGGGTTTTCAGGTGTTGGTGGAACATATCCTTTACTTGGATCGTTTGGATCTACTGGTTTCAGTGGGTTTCCATTTGGATCTTTTGGAGTTGTTCCTGGAACGTGAGGAATCACTGTTGTTGGTGTTCCTGGTTTCGTTGGATCTGTTGGATCGTTTGGATATTGAGGTTTATCAATATTTGGAACTTCGAATCCTTCTGGTACTTTTGGTACATATTTACCTAGTGGTGTGTAAACGACATTCACTACTGAATCAGCTGCATCGTGAGCAACATTTTCTACTTTTTCAGCTGCTTTAATATCTGCAACATATCCTTCGATTACTGGAGATGTTACCTCAGCTAATGTTTGTGGTTCTGTCCAGTCAGAAGTATATGTGATTTCACCTGTTACTTTGTTTAGATCACCTTTACGAGAGTAACGAAGTTTTTGTTCTACAGTTGGACGAGCCTCTTGACCACGTTTATCAGCGTCTACTTTATCAGTATTTGCGTATCTGTAGTTGATTGTACGATTTACTTCATCTAGTAATCCAAGTTGTTCGTAAGTACGTTGTTTTGGATCTCCCGGTACTTTGTCTCCTGGTTTTGGAGTAACATTAGGATTATTTGGATCTAGCGGTTTATCTGGATCGATTGGAGTAATTCCTTCTTTAACGATTACGTAGTAAACTTGGCTAATTCCTTTATCACCTTTATCGTCTTTGTCATCGAATGTACGGTTTTCCTCAGCGTAGAATGCTACACGTTCTGCTGTATAAGCTGGATCAGTTGGTTCAACAACTTCATAACCTTTAGCTTCTAACTCAGCTTTAACGTTATCAACATTTGTTGTCTTGATTGCTTTACCTGTGTCTCCTGCTTCCGCAACTGATACGTGAACTGCAGTTCCATCAGCTTTAATGAAGTGAACTAGAGCTACTTGAGAACCATCCTTAACATACGTGATTGTAGTGTTTTGAGTTGGATCTTCCGGTTGTTTTGGTACTTCATATCCTTTCGTTGGATCGTTAGGATCTTTCGGAGTTAATGGTTTACCGTTTGGTCCTACAGGTGTTGTTCCAGGGATGTATGGTACTACTGGAGTTTCAGCAGGTGTCCCTGGTTTTGTAGGATCGTTTGGATCATTTGGATATGGTTTTGGAGTTAAGTCAGTGTTCGCTGGAGGTGTTACTCCTTCAGGAATTACTGGTACATATGAACCAAGTTTACGGTAGATAATTGTTTCTTCACTATCTTTATCTGTAGCTTTAACATTTTCACGAGCTGTAGATTTAGCGGCTGAAGCTACATATCCAGGTTTATCTGGAGTTGTTATAGAATCGATTGTTGTATCGTCACCTTTAGCTTTCCAATCACTAAAGTTAGAGATTGCTCCAGTTACTGGATCTAAGTCAGCTGTACGAGTGAATGTTAATGTTTGGACATTATCAGGGATACCTGCATCTGATCCGTCAGCTAGTTTGTAGTGAACTGTGTGCGTTACTTCTTCGATTAATCCTAATTCTTTGTACGTACGACCTTTTGGATCGTTTGGTACTTTGTCTTCAGGTTTTGGAGTAACAGCTGGAGTATTTGGATCTGCTGGTTTAGAAGGATCTAATGTTACTGGTTTTGTAGTATAAACTACTGTTTCATTAATGTCTTCAGCAGTTGCTGTTACTTCTGATGCTGGTACAGTCACTTTATTTGGAGTGTAATTCTTAATTTCTGGTGAAGTTACTTCTTCAAATGTTTGAGCTGGTGACCAGTCTCCGAATGTAATCTTACCAGTTACTGGGTTAATTGTTGCTGAACGTGTAAATTCTTTAGTTTCTTCTTTTGTATCAGCAGCTTTCTTACCGTCTGCGTAAACATACTTGATTGTACGTTTCACTTCTTCTTTACGTCCGTCTTCTAACTCTTTGATTAACTCTGGAGTCCATTTTGGTCCTGTTGGATTATTTGGATCAATTGGTTTATCTGGAGTTGGTGCTGGATCATTTGGATTTACAGTTACTGGTTTAATCGCTACAAGGACTTTGTATTCTTGGTTAGTCTTAGAGTCTGCATCAAACTTACCATTTTCTGGGTAGTTGTTTTCAACAACTGTATATCCTTTAGCTTTCAGAGCTTCGATTGTAGCTGTTACTTCTGTACCTTTCGTGAAGGCTTTTCCTGTATCTCCAGTATCAACGATTGATTGAGCCACTCCACCTTTTTCAGTCTTATCCGTTTCACTGTTTACTTCAATGAAATGAACAACCGCTACTTGAGAACCATCTTTCGTATAAACAATTGTTGTATCCTCAGTTGGATTTGTTGGTGTTGGTGGGTTATAACCTTTCGTTGGATCGTTAGGATCTTTTTGAGTTAATGGTTGTCCATCTGGTCCTACTGGTGTTGTTCCTGGAACATATGGAATCGTTGTTGTTGGTGTTCCTGGTTTTGTAGGGTCATCTGGATTGTTTGGATATTGTGGATTTTCAATTGTCGGAGGAGTGAATCCTTCTGGAACAACTGGTACAAATTTACCTAAATCTTTATAGATAACTTTTTCAATAATATCTTTATCCGTTGCATTAACACCCGTTACATCTTGCTTAGATGACTCAACATCTCCTGTAGCTACGTATCCAGTTTTAACTGGTACTACAGCTTTACCTTCAAGAGTTGTATCGTTATCTTTAGGAGTCCATTCACTATAAGTAATCTCTTTCGTTACAGCATTAACTGTTGCTGTACGTGTAAAGCTTACTGTAGTTTCGTGTTTAGGTTCTGCTTCAGTTCCACGTTTAGCAGTATCTGCTACATCATCTGCATAAGTGTACGTAATTGTACGTTTTACTTCTTCAGCTAGTTTTAGATCTTTATATTTTGGTCCATTAGGATTATTAGGATCTACTGGTTTTTCAGGATCGAAGTTTGGATCTTTTGGATCAATTGTAATTTGTTTTGTTTTGTAAACTACAACTTCTTCATAATCAGCAGCATCTGCCGTCACAGTTTTCGCTGGTACGTCACTTACTGTTGGATTACTTACTAATGCTGAAGTGTATCCGTCAATTGTAGGAGTTATTACAGCTTCAAATCCATCAGTTGTCTTAGGTGTCCATGCTCCATATTCAACTTCTCCTGTCACAAGGTTAACTTTAGCTGTTCTAGTAAATTCATGCGTTTGAACTTTCTTAGCTACAACATCTGTTCCAAGTTTGCCATCTTCTACTGGAGTTGCATTTTCATATACATACTTGATTGTACGTGTTACAGATTCAGTTGTCTTCAAGTCTTTAACAGATTCTGGCCATTTTGGTCCATCTGGTTTTGTTGGATCTACTGGTTGACCTGGTTCTGGTTTCACATAACCTGGAGTAGTTGGATCTGTTGGAATATCTTTGACAATCGGTTTGAATGTTACTGTATATTCTTGATTTGTTTTCGCATCAGCATCAAATACTTTTTCAGCATCTGTTGATGGATAGTCTTTTTCATTCGCATTTACATTAGCTACTTTTTCATATCCACGAGCTAAAATCTTGTTGATTGCTGCAGTGACATCCGCATCTTTCGTAAATGGTTTACCTGTATCACCAGTATCTACTACTGATGGTTCTAATCCTTTACCAGTTGTATCTACGAATTTCGTTACCGCTACTTGAGAACCATCTTTCGTATAAACGATTGTTGTGTCTCCAGTTGGTGTAGTTGGAACTGGTGGTTCATATCCTTGTTTTGGATCACCTGGTACTTTTGGTGTCAACGGTTGCCCATCTGGTCCTACTGGTGTAGTTCCTGGTACGTATGGAATCGTTGTTGTTGGTGTTCCTGGTTTTGTAGGATCTGTTGGATTATTTGGATATTGTGGATTTTCAATTGTTGGCGGTGTAAATCCTTCCGGTACAACTGGTACATATTTACCTAGTGCTTTGTACACTACTTTTTCCGTAATATCCTTATCTTCTGCTTTCACATTTTCTACAGGTTTCGTAGATTTTTCCACATCTCCTGTTGCTACATATCCTGCTACTGCTGGAAGAGTATTTCCTTCTAATGTAGTATCGTTATCTTTAGCTTCCCACTCACCATATGTGATTTCTCCCGTTACTGGGTTCACTTTAGCTACACGAGTATAGTTCACTTTTGTAGTAAATGGTTCTGCTACATTCGTTCCACCTTTATTTCCGTCTTTTTCAGCTTGATTTAATTCACTTGCTTCTGTTGAGTAAGTGTACGAAATTGTACGTGTTACTTCTTCAGTATTCTTCAATTTCGCAAGTAATTCATCAGTCCATTTTGGTCCATTTGGATCATTTGGATTGATTGGCTCATCTTTCTTAGGTTCTTTATAACCTGGAGCTTTTGGATCAACTGTGATTAGTTTTGTTTTGTAAACTACTACTTCTTCGAAGTCTTTATCTGTAGCTGATACTGTTTTTTCTGGAACATCCGGTGTTGTTGGTGTTACACCTGCAACTGCCGCTGTGTATTTCTCTAATACTGGAGATGTTACTGCTTCGAATTTTTGGTTCGCTGACCAATCTCCGTATGTGATTTCTCCTGTCGCTACATTAATCTTACCAGAACGTGTAAATTTAAGTGTTTTAACTTTCTTATCAGCTACACTTGTTAAATCAGATTCTGCTACTGGAGTACCATCTTCGTATACATACTTAATTGTACGTGTTACTTCTTCTTGCACTTTTACAGCTTTGATTAATTCTTCTGTCCATTTTGGTCCGTCTGGATTATTTGGATCGATTGGTGTTACACCTGGCGTTGGTTTTGGATTGTCGTCACTTGATGGTTTAGTTGGATCAAATGATGGAACATCTACTACTTTAGCCTTGAATTTCACAACATATTCTTGATCAACTGCAGCATCTTTATCGAACTTATCTGTTGATTTGAATCCATTCTCAACTAGTTCGTAGCCTTTCTTAAATAGCTCAGCAATCTTATCAGTTACTGAAGTTGCTGTTGTTGCTGGGTAAGCTACTTCTGATTTACCTGTTACAGCGATTGGATCTGCAAGACCTGGAGTAATGACTTTATTAGTATTAGTAGGGTCTACTTCTACGAATTTAACTACAGCTTTTTGGTCTACTGGAGAGTATTTAACAGTAACTAGCAGTTTATCTGGACTTGATTCTGGATCAATGTCCGCTGTTGCTTCTACTAAGGCATTGTCAGGTAAATATCCTGGAACAGTAGGAGATGTTACATTATTAAATCTTCTATCACTATCTTCTTGAGATACTTCTGTTTCTGCTCCTGTTGTTGGAGAAATCTTCGATATTTTTCCTGCTGTAGCTTCCCATTTACCATAACTAACCGCTGTTTTCGCTTCTTCTGTTGCGTTGGCTTCTTTTGCTTTACTTTCTACAAACTTAAATAATGTAGCTTTTGCATCTTCAGCTGCTTTAGAGTTTTCTCCACTTGCTTTTACAACGTCATTATATTTTTTAAATTCTTCTGGATATAATCTTGATGTTGTTGCAAGATCAAGACTACGAGTACGCGTGAATGTTAGAGTTTCTTTTACTCTGTCCGCTTTATCACTGTCATTAACTTTAACATATGCTTCTTTTCTATCAGCTGGAATTTCATCAGTTAGATCTTTGCTTGCTACATCAGCCACTGGCTTATCTGCATAAACATAGTCAATATAACGTGTTACTGTTCTTGTTTCATTATCTGAAGTTGAAAGTACAGTTTTCTTATGACGTAGATATACGTTAAATGGTTGGTCTACATCTTTATCGTTATCAAATGTACGACCATCTGCAATATTATTACCTTGAGCATCGTTTGAGTAATCATCCGTCACTAATTCATAACCAAGGTCTTCATATTTCTTGATAGTGTCAGCTGTTAGGTAAGGAATCTTCGTATGTGATTTGCCTTGAAGTTTCTCAACATTATAAGTTGTTTTCGCATCTGCACCTGTTGCTGGAGCTGCATTTGCTGTTTGTATTTCAAGAATACGAGCAGCGCCTGTTGCATCTAAGTCGATGTATGTTACATTCGCTTTTTGTTTATCAGCTTTGTAAACAACATACATATCGAAGTCATCTTTATCGTCTGAACGAACTTCTGATACTAATGGTTCGTATGCTCCAACGTCTTTCGTATTATCAGCTACTGGAGTATATAATCCTACGGGTTGTTTACCATTGTGGATGTGTCCCATCTTACCATCAGTACCAGGACTTGTGAAGTCAGCTGTTACTACTTCAGCAGTATATCCTTTTACTGTTGGTGAGATAATTTCTTTAAATTTAGAATTTTCATCACTTGAAGCTGTCCATTTACCAATGATAATTGAACCTTGGTTGAACTTAGTACCTGCTGGAATTGTATCTCCAATTTTATAAACATGTCCTGTTGCGTCTGTAACTTGGTTCGCAGTTACCATTTCTTTTTCTGTTGAACCTGCTTCAGAGAAAATCTTGTAATCACGAGTATAATCAATCGTTTGTGTACGAGTAACTGGCGTATTATAGATTGCTACGATTGGGTCATTATCTTTATATGAATCTTGACTTGTTGGATTATCGTTATCATTTTCATATACATAGTGAATTGTACGAGTGATAGATGCTTTTGATTGTGGTTTAACGATTGGTGTATACGTTGCTTTACCGTAGTCTGTACCATACTGACTTGTCACAGGGTCTCCTGATACTTTATCGTTATAGTCAACATCTGGTTGTTGTTTTACTACACCTGTACCTGTACCTACGAACTTAGGATCTGGTGTGAATGTAATTTCACCAGTATCTTGGTTTAATGTGTAGGTACCTTCATTTTCAATAACGATTTCTGTTTCAGTTACTTTAGTGTAACGACGTGGAACACTTGTTACTTCTCCTGTTTGTGGATCGATGTGAACTGCATTTGGAAGAGTAACATTCATTAGGTCCTCGTAAGTAGTCATTGTACGAGTTCCTTTTGGAATCACATCATTATTCGAATAAGTAGTTCCATCTAGTGTAATAGATTTTCCTTTTTCTACTAATTGATTTGCAGAAGTTTCATTCGCTAATGTTGAAACCTTACCTCCTGTTTCACGCGGAATTGTTTGTCCAGTATTATAAGTTACATTGTCGAATGTATTATTAGCTGAATTAGTAAATGGCGTATTGATAGTAGCTCCTGCTGGAATTGTTCCTCCTGCTGGAATTGTTTGCTCTGTTCCATTCGCTAATGTTACTTTTACTTCCACTGGTGCTGGATGATTGCTTTGAGGTTTAGCTCCTGCTGGAATCAATGTACCTCTCACTAAACGAATATTATTTACAGATACATTCCCTGTTCCTGTTACATTGACGTCACCAGTATTTGCAATTTTAGTTCCTGCTGGAATTTTATCTACAGGTTTATAAGTAACTGTTGTTCCATCTGTTAGTGTAAGAGTTGTTTCCTTATCTACTTTAGTATCTTCTGTATATAGTTTACTAGGAGTTTCTTTTCTAGTTGCAAAAGTTGGTTTCTCACTGGTATTTAAAATATCAACTTGTTTAGAAGTTTCAACAGATTTATTTGTTACAGTTTCAACTGTTCCTTTTGTCGGAATTGAAGGATTAGATGATTGCGGTTTACCTTGAACATCCTCTGTAGTTGTATCTTCTCCTACTGGACGAACGTCGATTACTGTCGGAATATAACTTGTATCCATTGATTTAGTACCGTTATTTCCGTCGTTTACATTTTCTAAAATCTTATCTTTTTCTGCTAAAGTCGTACTTGTTAAAGATTCTCTGATTGTATCTTCTGTAGCTTCCCATCCAGTGTGACTTCCATTATTATCCCACGCACGGATAGCTACCCCTTTAGCTGTACCTACAAATCCTTTTTCTGGTTCAAAAGTAATTTTTGTAAAACTCAAACTACCTTGTTTAGTATTTTTGTTTTCAGCAGAATCTTCATTTAGTTTATAAACCCCAACTTTGTTTCCTGCTGTATCATATTCAGTGTATTCAGATAGGTAGTATTCTGTTTTGCCTGTTAATTTATTCAACACTTTAACAGCTGTACCAAGAGTATTTCCTCTTGCATCTTTAACAACTACCTCAGTACCATTGTAAATTGTTTGACTTAAGTGGTCCTTCACTTCAACAGTTTTACCTGTTGGTTCTTCAGATTTAACAACTGTATCATTTAATACCATCTTAGGCGCTGTATTATCATCAATTTGTGCCCATTGTTTATAGTTTGATTCAATTGTTTTACCACTTGCGGTAAACATAGCGTTAGTTGGGAAATTCACTTCTTGTTTTTTCCCTTGATAATCTTTTGTTTCATGACGTGTTCCTCGAGGTGGGTGAATAACGTTCGCAACAAAGTCTTCTACTTCCCCTGAAGATGCCAATCCCGTTGGTAATCTCAAGTCGTTTTTGTCTACAGAAACACGTAAACGAACACCAAGATTATCTACTGATGTGTTTAACAGTTGTGGTGTGTTTTTAAATGTAATATCATATGTTCCATCAGCATTAGCTGTTACTAATTCAGATGATTCATAAAGATCGAATTTACCGTTACCGTTAAAGTCAACCCATCCACGAACATAAGCTACGTCATTATTAACACCACGGTTAACTTTGACACCTTTTAAGATATATTCATTTTCACTTGCATGACGCAGTGTATATTTAGTTGCTGCAGCTGGGTCAAGAAGTTGTCCTTCACCTTCATCGGGAAGGTTACCTACACCAAGTCCGCGTGTTGCTTGGTTGTATAAACCTTTAATTGGTAAATTATCTCCACCTGGTAAAGTATTAGCTGTTGATAGAATTTCACCATTTTTAATCGCTACTTGAGTACCATCAGACATATGAATGACAGGATTTTTACCATCTAATAAGTATGTTCCTGATTGACCTTTTGAGTTTGTAACTTGAGTTGAACCACTAACAAGACTGATTTCTTTATAGTCTTCTGAGTTAACTAAGTCGTCAAGTACCCATGCACCATTTGGCTCAGCGATTGTTGTACGGAAGTCTGAATCTGCAGGAACATCTCCTAAATATGGTTGTGTCGCAGTTACTTGTTTTCCATCTTTTTCTTTATTAAAGTTACCGATGATGTGTTGTGCAGAACCATAAGAAGCTGGGGCATCTCCACCATCATAAATAACGAAACCTATAGTTGCTGATTGGCTACCATTGGCATTAATGTAAACACCTAAATTTTCAACATTTTGAGTAAGACCTATAGGAAGATCGTATCCATTATTAACACCAGAATCAAAAGGTCCAAATAATTGACTTCCATAACCTGTTTCTGTTTTATTCGTCCATTCAGAAAGTTTATAACCTGTAGACAACGGAGCATTTGTTTTTCTGTCGAAAGTACTTAAAAAGTTACCATTACCTTCTCTATTAGGGAATAAACCTTTTGAGTTTGTTTTATTTTTATTCAAACGCATGAATTCTTCCCAAGGTGTACCATCAGATTCAAACTGAGTGAACTCCGCCACACTTAAGTCTTCTGAGTCAGCCGCAATAGCATTAACCGCTACTGGACGTCCATTATATGTTGCTGACAATTGGAACTTAACCCCAACGTTACCACCATCATAAGCTGAAGAAAAGGCTGTTAATCGTTCACGAGTTACCCCATTTGAATCTTTATATTTAGTTTCAAATCCAGCTAATCGTAAATGACTCCAGTTTGGATCCTGTCTTGTTACAATGACATCTTCACGTTGAACAACACCATCAACAGGACTTCTGTTGATATTTTCAGGTTCACCATTAGCTTTATTTAGAGTATATGTTTCTGTAGTAACTTTTTTACGAGAAAGGGAACTTACTGTTGCACTTAATGTATAACCTTTTACCTTAGTTGGTACATTGAAACGCATTCCTTCTTGAAGAACCTCAAATATTTCATTATTAAATCGTCCTTCAGATAGACCTTGTTGCACTTCATGTTTCACATGATCATATGTTTTCCATAACGTATACTTAGCTAATCCAGATTCCAAAAATGCTGGATCGTTCGTTTTCTTACCTACTAATTCTGGATGTGTAGTCGACTCAAGAACTGTACGAACCATTGTAAAACGTCCACGCTCTTGACGTCCTTTTGAGCTAGTGAAATCAACCATAGCTGGATTATTAACATATTCAACAGGTCCTACTTTCGTTCCATCAGCATATGTAATAGACGCAGTAGCGAAGTCAAACCAGTTGATTGCTTCACGAAGTTGACTAAAGTTTTTCTCACCAGCTGAACCATAAGCTACATCATCAATAGCAAAACCATGTGTTGTATTACCATTTTGGTCTACTCTTCCATTTGCTAGCGTTACTGTCGCTACGGCTAAACCTGTGTTTCCTTTTCGTTTAACTTCGATTTTATCTTCAGCAGTTAACGTCGGGTTTGCTGTACGAATCTCTTTTTCAATCGCACGCGCTTCTTCCTCAGTAATATCACCAACATTATTAACAACAACTTTATTAATAGGATTAGTAATAGCTACTGTAGAACCTGCTGGGTCTGCCAACACTGCTTCAACTTTACCTACGTGTCCTGCACGTTTCATCTCTGCGTAGACTGCTTCGATAGCAGATGAGATACGTTGGAGTTGAAGATTCAATTGCTCAGCGGTAACATCTTTTTCGTTTAGAACTTTCTTAGATGCAGTAATTTCTACTTTCGCCGCTGCTACTGCAGCAGCAATAGCTTCTTTAGAAGACTTATCTTCAACTTTTTTCTCAGCATAGTTTGCTGCAGTTGTATTAAGAACTTCAGCTTCAGAAGTCAATTGTTCAAGGATTTTCTTTGTAGCAGTAATTGGATTTTCTGCTTTCTTTTCATCCTTTTTATCAGCTTTTTCATCAACTGTTTTATCAACTTTTTTGTCTGTTGAAGGAGCAGTTAGTGTTGCTTTTTCTTTGTCAGATACTTCTGTTTTTTCAGCTGTAGCTGTTTCAGATGCTTTTTCATCCTTTTTAGATACTTCAGCAGCTAATTTTGCAACTTCCTCATCACTCAAGGTTGGCTTTTCTACTACAGCCGCTTCTGTCTTAGCAGAAAGAGCTGGTGTCGTCACATTTGCGACATTCTCACCTGCCTTATCATCTTTTGGAGCAGATGCAACAGCTTCTGTTTTATTTTCAGTAGCTGTTTCTTCTGCCTTGGCAGTCGTTTGGGCAGCACCCAAAATCAAGGCTGTCCCCAACAGCACACTCGCAGCACCAAAATGATACTTACGAATAGAGAAACGTTGGCTCAAGCCATACCAATCAAAAGACTTATTTTTTTGTCTTTTTGATTTATACATAATGTTCACTTCCTTATTTTTTTATGTAGCTTCGAATTACAATTACATAGTATATATTTTATCACAAAAACGCTATCAGTTCAAGAAAGAAATAATTATATATATATTAATCGTTTTTGATATTATTTATATTTATATACTATTTTGTTTTTGACTTTATCTTGGTATTTTTTTTGCTTTTTTGATATAATAAATTAAAGTATAATTTTACTGGAGGTTTTATGCGTTTTAATCGATTTAGCTATTTAGCGCTACCTAGAGATACAATTATCTTTGAATTAAAAAAGTATGGATTTGATTTACCAGTCAACATCACAAATAAAAAAATGCTTGAAGCGTTTCTCATTCGTTTCTTTTTTAATTTTAAAGATAGCACCTATCCTCTATCCAGTTTAGCAGTTGATAAAGAAACTGACTTACTGACATTTTTTCAATCAGATAAAGAGTTGACTGCAGATATTTTCTATACTGTAGCCTTTCAACTTTTAGGTTTTTCTTATTTGGTTGACTTTGAAGACAGTGATGTTTTTCGTAAAGAGTCTGGATTTCCTATTGTATATGGTGACTTGATTGAAAATCTCTATCAGTTACTCAATACTCGTACCAAAAAGGGGAACACTCTTATCGACCAACTTGTCAGTGACGGTCTTATTTCTGAGGATAATGACTATCGCTACTTTAACGGCAAGAGTTTGGCTACTTTTTCTAGCCATGATGCCATTCGAGAAGTCGTTTACGTTGAGTCACGTGTCGATACTGACCAAAAAGGTCTTCCAGACTTAGTCAAGGTCAGCATTATTCGTCCTCGTTATGACGGCCAAATTCCTGCTATCATGACAGCTAGCCCCTACCATCAGGGAACCAATGACAAGGCTAGTGATAAGGCCCTCTACAAGATGGAGGGTGAACTTGAGGTCAAACCTGCTCACAAGATTGAGCTTGAAGAACCTCAACTCAATCTCGTCCAACCCCAAGGTCAAGCTGAGCTTGTGTCAGAAGCTGAGGAAAAGCTAACGCACATCAACGCTAGCTATACTCTCAACGACTACTTCCTTCCACGAGGTTTTGCTAATCTCTATGTCTCAGGTGTCGGTACCAAAGACTCTACTGGTTTCATGACTAATGGGGACTACCAGCAAATCGAGGCTTATAAAAATGTCATCGACTGGCTCAATGGCCGTTGCCGTGCCTTTACCGACCACACGTGCCAACGTCAAGTCAAGGCTGACTGGTCAAACGGAAAAGTAGCTACAACTGGACTTTCCTATCTAGGTACCATGTCCAATGGTCTTGCGACTACAGGTGTAGATGGTTTAGAGGTTATTATTGCCGAGGCTGGTATTTCTTCGTGGTACAACTACTACCGTGAAAACGGTCTAGTAACTAGCCCAGGTGGTTATCCAGGTGAGGACTTTGACTCCCTTGCTGAACTAACCTACTCTCGTAATCTCTTGGCTGGTGACTATATCCGTGGTAATGAGGCTCACCAAGCTGACTTAGAAAAAGTAAAAGAGCAGTTAGATCGCAAATCTGGTGACTACAATCAATTTTGGCATGATCGCAATTATCTGCTCAATGCCCATAAGGTAAAGGCAGAGGTTGTCTTTACTCATGGTTCACAGGATTGGAATGTCAAACCACTTCATGTTTACCAGATGTTTCACGCCCTTCCTGCTCATATAAACAAGCATCTCTTTTTCCATAATGGCGCCCATGTGTACATGAACAACTGGCAGTCCATTGACTTCCGTGAGTCCATGAACGCCTTATTGACAAAGAAATTACTGGGACAAGATACAGATTTCCAACTTCCTACTGTCATTTGGCAGGACAATACAGCCCCTCAGACTTGGCTATCACTTGATACCTTCGGTGGGCAAGAAAACTTTGAAACCTTCTCACTTGGTCAAGAAGAGAAAGTCATTCAAAACCAGTACCCAGATAAGGATTTTGAGCGCTATGGTAAGACCTACCAGACCTTCAATACAGAACTCTATCAAGGAAAAACCAATCAGATTACTATTGACCTTCCTGTAACCAAAGATCTTCACTTGAACGGTCGTGCCCAACTCAATCTTCGTATCAAATCCAGTATAAATAAGGGGCTCTTATCTGCCCAACTGCTAGAATTTGGACAGAAGAAATACCTGCAACCTTATCCAGCTGTTTTAAGTGCTAGAACCATTGACAACGGTCGCTACCATATGTTGGAAAATCTCAACGAATTGCCTTTTCGTGAAAATACACAACGAGTCGTGACAAAAGGCTACCTCAATTTACAAAATAGAAATGATTTACTGTTAGTAGAGGATATTAAGGCAGATGAATGGATGGATATCCAGTTTGAACTGCAACCGACTATTTACAAGTTAAAAGAAGGAGATACTCTTCGTTTAGTACTCTATACTACTGACTTTGAAATCACAATCCGTGATAACACCGCTTACCACCTGACTGTTGATCTTGAACAGTCTACTCTTATCCTACCTTGTCAAAAGGCATAATATATCAGACTTTCTATATGGAAGATTTCCACTTGAACAGTTGAAACAAACATACACTTGGTATCAAATGCAATCCCGATATAGGCTTATGATAGGTCTACACGGAAGCTTTGACAAAAGATACTAAAACCCTAACCAACATGTGTACTCATTAATAATACTCGCTACCACACCACATGTTGAAAAATCTTTGTGAATTAACATTAATCATAAATTCACAATAAGTCGTGACAAAAGGCTACCCTAATTGAATGATTTACTGTTAGTAGAGGACACCAATGTAGATAAACGGATAGATACCCAATTCATCTACACTCAACTAGTGACAAGTTAAAAGAGTGGGATTTTCTCCATTTAGTCCTATACTACTGACTTTGAAATCATCATACGTGACAATACCGCTTACCACCCGACTGACGATTTCGTTCCGTCCACGCTTTCTGTACCCAGTACAAGGAGTAACATTTTATGAATAAATCTGAACACCGACACCAACTCATACGAGCTCTTGTAACGAAAAACAAGATTCATACTCAAGCTGAGCTACAAGCTCTTCTTGCCGATAATGATATTCAAGTTACACAAGCTACACTTTCGAGAGATATTAAAAGTATGAACCTCTCAAAAGTACGTGAAGAAGACAACTCTTACTACGTGCTCAATACAGGCTCTATCTCAAAATGGGAGAAACGTCTCGAAATCTACATGGAAGATGCTCTTGTCTTGATGCGTCCCGTTCAACACCAAGTCCTACTAAAAACTCTTCCTGGACTTGCTCAATCCTTTGGTTCTATCATTGATGCCTTGAGCTTCCCTGACGCTATCGCTACTCTCTGTGGTGATGATGTTTGCCTTGTCATCTGTGAAGATGCAGAAGCTGCTCAAAAATGCTTTGAAGAATTGAAAAAATTCGCTCCACCATTTTTCTTTGAAGAATAATAAAATTCCGTGTCTCATGTGGCACGGAATTTTGTTATATTCTTTACTGAGATGACTTGTCTTTTTTATTTCGTGCTAATCTCAGGACACGATTTGGATTGAGACGATTAAATAGTTCTTCCAATTTCTTTTCATTCCAAACATCTGCGGCGGAAACAAAATTGCCATCAGCATCTCGGAAAGATATCGGTTTATCTCCCATATCAGTCTCCTAGTCTACAAATTCAAACTCAAATTTACCAATTCGGACCAAGTCACCATCTTTAGCTCCACGCGCACGAAGGGCTTCATCAACCCCCATACCACGAAGCTGGCGAGCAAATTTCATGACTGACTCGTCACGATCAAAATTGGTCATATTAAAGAGTTTCATCAGTTTTTCACCAGAAAGCACCCATGTCGCATCGTCATCACGACTAATTTCAAAAGCCTTTTCTTCCTCATCAAAGCCATAGTATGCTTCTTCTTCCATATCTGACTCGTCGTAGAGCAAGAATTCTGGTGTCTTGTCTAACAATTCAGCTGTAGCATCCAAAAGCGTAGCCAAACCTTGCTTGGTCAAACCAGAAATTGGGAAGATAGCTGGTAACTCTTCAAATTCATCGTAGTTTTCAGCTAATTTTTTCTTGAATTCTACAAGATTTTCCTGACTCTCAGGCATGTCCATCTTATTAGCTACAATAATCTGTGGACGCTCCATGAGGCGAAGATTGTATGACTCCAGCTCTTTATTGATAGCGAGATAATCCTCATAAGGATCACGGCCTTCGCTAGCTGACATATCAATAATATGAAGGATGACACGTGTACGCTCGATGTGACGGAGGAACTGAGTTCCCAGACCAACACCTTGACTAGCGCCTTCAATCAAACCTGGCAGATCGGCTACTGCAAAGGATTCACCTGATTGGGTACGAACCATACCTAGATTTGGCACAATGGTCGTAAAGTGGTAGGCACCAATTTTAGGTTTAGCTGAGGTAATAACACTTAAAAGTGTTGATTTCCCAACAGATGGGAATCCAACTAAACCAACATCCGCAAGGATTTTTAGTTCTAACTGTAACTCACGTTCCTGACCTGGTTCTCCATTTTCAGAGATTTCAGGTGCAGGATTTTTTGGTGTCGCAAAGCGAATATTTCCACGTCCACCGCGACCTCCGTGGGCAACGATAAATTCTTGACCATGTTCAATCAAATCTGTCAAGACCTTGCCAGTCTCTGCATCACGAACAGTCGTACCTTGTGGTACTCGAACTCTAAGATCCTCAGCACCACGACCATGCATCCCTTTGGTCATTCCTTTCTCACCAGAAGCAGCCTTGAAATGACGGTTATAACGGAAATCCATCAAGGTACGTAGCCCTTCGTCTACAACGAAGACTACATTGCCTCCTCGACCACCGTCACCACCCCAAGGACCGCCATTAGGGACATATTTTTCACGGCGAAAGGCAACCATACCATCGCCACCATTACCAGCCTTGACCTTAATCTTGGCTGTATCTAAAAACATACTCATTTTTTCTTCTCACTTTAAAAAAGGGCTGGGAAATCCCAGTCACAAAATGTTCTTGTATCTATTTTATAGATTACTGAGGGCACCAATTGCAGTTGCAAAAATTCCCAATAAACTTGCTACTAGCATGATAATCACGATAAGCAAGGTTAATTTCTCAAACATAGTTTTTTTACGTTTTCCATTATCTCCAAATGCCATTTTTATCTCCTTCGTTACATTCTATTTTCTATTATCTTAGCATGAATTGAGCTAGTTTTCAATAGTCACTTGCTACTGGTGCAATAATCCATAAAATGATATAAGCTACAATTCCTGCCCCATAACAAAATGCAAGAACACCCCATATTACACGAACAATAGTGGGATCCATATCAAAATAATGAGCCACTCCAGCACAAACACCAGCAATCTTTGTATCACGACCACTTCTCATTAAATGTTTTTTCATGGCTGTTCCTCTTTCTATTCCTCATGGTCTTTCCAATAATCTCTTATGCTGATTAACTGTGTTTTTGATGCCTTCAGCATCCGTCTAGAGCCTTTTACGGGCACAGCAACCACCTGTTGCGGAAGATACAAAACTGTCTTAAAGATACGCTGACTAACCGTATCATCTTTGACTAAATCTTTCTGGAAATTATTTGAAATAATGGCATCCAGATAAAACTCATGCACTCGTTTCCCAAAGTTCTCAGCTGAAATCTCGTATAATTTAGCTGATAAGGTATGCTCATTCATGTCTGGCGTTGCAATCAGGGCTTCTAAAATAGCCCCAGCCAAATCATGTTCACCATAGTATAAGGTTCCAAACATCTTATCACTGATAAGATTGTCCAGATAAGGATTTCCATGTGCGATGACTGGTGTTCCACTAGCCAAGCTTTCCAAGTAGGTCAAACCCTGCGTCTCACTCGTCGATGCTGAGATGAAGAAATCCGCTGCCTTATAGTAAAGAGCCGTCTCACTAGGAGCAATCATCCCTGTAAAGACAACAGAGTCTTGAATCTCTAGTTTCTGGGCTTGCTCTTTAAGGTCATTCAGATAAGGGCCATCCCCGGCAACTACCAGTTTAACCTTGTCTTCCTCTTTCAGAACTTCTGCAAAAGCTGCTAATACTGCTTGAATATTTTTTTCATAAGAAATTCTGGAAAGACTCAGCAACATCTGTTCGTCCTCTTGAATCCCTAATTTACTACGCAGTTCTTTTAGATTTTCTTGCTGGATTTCTGGACGCTCAAACTTGGCTAATTCAATCCCAGTTGGAATGACCCTTTTTTCAACCTTGACCTTATAGTCAGATAGCAAGTCTCGGACAATCTCACTCGGGCAAATAACCCCATCCACATCGTGTAAAAAACCTCTAACCAGATACTTAACCATACTAGGACGAATCAGCATCCCCTTAGCAATATAATGCACATAGTCTTCGTACTGGGTGTGATAGGTATGGATGACTGGAATTTTTAATTCACGCGCAATCCAAATTCCCAACAAGCCGAGAGAAAATTCAGTCTGAGTATGGATAATATCCAGTTGATATTGTTTAGCAATTTCAAGCGCCTTGCTGAATCCTCGATAGGCAAAGCGGCGATCCTTAAAAGCAAAGAAGGGAACACTTGGAATGCGGATAATTTGCCAATCTTCATAACGATTGACATCCTTATCTGTCGTCGTAAAGATAAAAACAGCGTGCCCTTGCTTTTCAAGTTCTGTTTTCAAGGTTCGAATACTGGTCGCAACACCTGAAACCTGAGGAAAATAGGTATCTGTAAATAAACCAATTCGCATAGATTACCTCACTTTTTACTTTCTCCCTAAAGCGGCTTGTTTCTCATAAAAGTCCAACCAGATTTGTAACAGATGCTCTTCAGAATACTCTCTAGAAATATTCTTAGCCTTTTCTTTGAGATCTTTTAAGGCAGCAGGATTTGCTTGATATTCCAAAATAGCTTCTTTCATCTCTTCTCTATCTGCTGTCGCACGATAATTTCCCTCCAAAATCACCTTATAAAGATCCAAATCACGCAACATAATAGGAGCTTCACAACTCGCAGCCTCTAAAATAGTCATAGGAAATAGCTCATTGTAACTAGGCAACAAGAAAAGGTCCGCTAGGGCATACAATTCGCGCATCCGCTCTGGCGATACAATACCTGGAAAAATCAAATTTTTAGGGGGATTTTCCATGATTTTCTTGTAGCGTTCATAACCATCTGTCATACCACCAAAAGAGAAACCACCTGCCCAGATAAAGGTAATTTGCGGCAATTCCTCAGCCAGACGGATAAAATCGTCAATCCCTTTGCGTTTCTGAACTTGACCAGCACCTACTACGATAAACTGATTGTCACTAAGACCTAGCTCTGTACGCAGTCTCGCTACCTCTTCCTGTGGAAGCGGATGCCATTTTTCCTTGTTGACAAAGTTAGGGATATAGGTCACTTTTTCACGTGGAATACCAGCTGCCACTAAATCCTCAATAAACATAGGATTGACCACCACCAAGTGCTCCATCCGGTTGTAAAAAGAAAATACATAGCGTTTCACAATTCCCTTTATGAAAAATGGAATTTTCAAACTCCCCTCGAGTGTATCAGGTAAGAAATGCACATAGCCAATTTTCCTTCCTGATCGTTTCTTCTGGAATGTTGATAAATAATAGGGGAGATCAATTGTATGAAAGTGAGTCACATCTGCCTCTATTGGAAGATTTTCTGTAACAATCAATTGGTCCTTGGCATCACGGTGAAGAAGACGAACTAATTCACGGTAAGCACCTGAAACTCCTTGTCCTGCTACTTTCTCACTTGAACTCAACATATTGATGCGTAATTTCTTTTTTTCCATAACTACTATTATATCATTTTCTTTGAATAAAATCAGCAAAAGAAAGGAGAGACTAGAGGAAAAGAGGGGGAAATTTCCTCGCTTTTCCAATAATCTCTCACATGTTTTTATTTGTTTACTTAATGCCTAGGGCAATACGTGCATAGCGACTCATTTTTTCAACAGTCCAGGCTGGATACCAGACTAATTTGACCTCAGTATCCGTTACTTCTGGAACCTCTGTCATAGCATCATAAATCTGGTCTGTCAAAAGGTCTGCTAGAGGACAACCCATGGTTGTCAAAGTCATATCAATCTCTGTTTGTCCTGTGTCACCGTCAAAACGAATTTCATAGATCAAACCAAGATTGACAATATCGATTCCCAACTCAGGGTCAATAACTTCTTCCAAGGCTGATAAAATTCGTGTTTTGATGTTTTCAATTTGCTCTTCTGTATAAGCCATATTCATCCTCACTCTTAGTCTTCAATAAAATCACGAAGCGGTTTGCTGCGACTTGGTTGGCGTAGTTTTCTCAAAGCTTTAGCTTCAATCTGACGGATACGCTCGCGAGTCACGTTAAAGACTTTACCCACATCTTCAAGGGTACGCATTTTACCATCATCTAGCCCAAAACGCAGACGCAAAACATTTTCTTCACGGTCTGTAAGAGTATCCAAGACCTCATCCAACTGCTCACGCAAAACGATACGAGTTGTATAGTCCACTGGATTTTCAATCACTTCATCTTCGATAAAGTCCCCAAGGTGGCTATCATCCTCTTCACCGATTGGAGTTTCAAGGGATACCGGTTCTTGGGCAATCTTCAAGATTTCACGAACCTTGTCAGGGGTCATATCCATACGTTCAGCGATTTGTTCTGGTGTTGGATCTTGTCCCAATTCTTGAAGGAGGTTACGCTGTTCACGAACCAATTTATTGATGGTTTCAACCATGTGAACTGGGATACGGATGGTACGAGCTTGATCCGCAATAGCACGAGTGATAGCCTGACGAATCCACCAAGTTGCGTAAGTTGAAAACTTGAACCCTTTAGAATAATCAAACTTGTCAACCGCCTTCATCAAGCCCATATTTCCTTCTTGAATCAAGTCAAGGAACTGCATACCACGACCAACATAGCGTTTAGCAATAGAAACAACCAAACGAAGGTTGGCTTCCGCAAGACGTTGTTTGGCTTCGATATCACCAGCTTCAACAGCAAGCGCCAATTCTTTTTCCTCTTCATTGGTCAAGAGAGGTACGACCCCGATTTCTTTCAAGTACATACGGACAGGGTCATTAACCTTAGCCGAAGTTGAACCAATCAAGTCCTCATCACTGAGTTCTGGCTCTTCTTCAGTGCTAAGAACACGCGCACTTGGATTTCCTTCGTTATCTGTGATAGAAATCCCTGCATCCTGAATTCGTTGCAAGAGATCTTCAATCCCATCAGCATCCAAGGTAAAAGGAATAACTAGACTAGCATTGATTTCATCATCAGTTGCTGTCCCTTTTTGTTTATGATTACGGATAAATTCTGCTACTTGTACGTCAAATGTTGTTACTTCTTTTTGTTTTGTTGCCATTATTACTCCATTCTTCTCTTTTGGGAAATTAAACGTTCCAATTCTTCTAGGGCTGTGTCGGTATCTCCTACATGGCTCGCTTCCTGCACCTTCTTTTTGATTCTCATATTGTCCTGATTCAAGAGAGCCTTGTTTCGAGTCATTTCTACTTCACTAAGTTCCTGCGGTGACATCTCAGCAGGCAAATCCTGAGCTAAAACTTGGTACCAAGCTCTTTCAACTTCCTCTGTCTGTTCTGCTAGAACTTCTGGAGGAAGATTTCCATACTGGCCAAGCAAGTCATATAAGACCTGAAATTCAGGTGTGTCAAATGCAAAGTCCTCTCGCAAACGGTAATCGTTCAAAACAAGAGGGGATTCCATCATTCGATAAAGTAGATGGGCTTCTGCCCTCATAATAACCGATAACTGCTTGGTGACAGGCATAGTGATTGGCGTCGGTCTGGAAATTCCTTCCATACGATTCTGCCTTTGCGCCTGACGACTCTCATTCACAATCTGCTCAATCTGGGCGTAATCAAAGGACGCCAAACTGTCAGCTAAAATATGAATATAGCTGTTTTGAGCAGTGATAGACTTTTCTTGAACAATCAAGGGAGCTATTTTTTCAATAAACTCAATCTGAGCTTGCAGATTTTCACTATTTTCAGGCTTATACTGGTGAATGTAAAACTCAATCGGACTAATACGAGTTTTTGTTAATAGATAGGCCAAGTCTTCTGGTCCATTTTTTTGTAGATATTCATCTGGATCCAAGCTATCAGGCATGCTGACGATCTGCACAGGCATATCACCAATTTCGTCCAGCGCTTTCAATGTCGCAGCTTGCCCAGCCTTATCGCCATCGTAAACAAGAACCAACTTCTTGGTTAACCTTTTCAGATGCTCAACATGCTCACGACTTAAGGACGTTCCCATGGATGCCACAGCATTTTCGATTCCAGCACGATAGGCTGCAATGACATCCATGAATCCTTCCATCAGATAAATCTCACTGGTTTTTCCAGAAGATTTTTTAGCCCTATCCATATGATATAATTCGTAACTTTTGTTAAAAATTGCAGTCGATCGGCTATTTTTATACTTAGAAGTTTGTGAATCCGTTTTCTGCCAGATACGACCTGAGAAGGCAATAACCTTTCCCTGGTCATTTGTCAGGGGAAACATAATCCGATTGTGAAAGGTATCTACAAATTGATTAGCATCCGAGAGATAAAACAGTCCTGAATCTAGGAAATCCTCATCCCGATACTGACCAGACAAACGTTGATAGAGATAGTTTCGTTCTGGAGGTGCTAAACCAATCCGAAAATGCTTGAGCACTTCATCTGTCAAACCACGCTGATAAAGGTAGTTTCTGGCCTCTTCCCCCATGGTCGTTGTCATGAGAATAGCATGATAAAATTTGGCAGCATCTTCGTGCATATCATAAAGAGCTTGGTGGGGTGAAGCTGATTTCTGTTCACTATAAAGCGGTTTTTCTACCTCTATCCCGACACGCTGACCTAAGATTTGGACAGCCTCCATAAAGGGAATCCCTTGGTACTCCTCGATGAACTTAAAGACATCACCTGAGCGGCCACAACCAAAACAGTGGTAAAACTGCTTATCCTCAACAACGTTGAAAGAAGGTGTTTTTTCACCATGAAAAGGACAGAGCCCTAGATAGTTCCGTCCTGCCTTTTGTAAAGAAATCACATCTCCTATGACTTCCACAATGTTGGCATTGTTTTTGATTTCTTCAATGACTTGTTTGTCAACCATACACAATACCTCCATGTTATCATAGTTTACTTTATATAGTATACTTTATTTCAGAAAAAAAGTAAACCATTTCACTCATTTTCCCTACTTTATTCAAAGAGTTGATAATAATCAGAGATTTTCATTTTTGCTTTTTCTTCTTGGATCAAATCTTGGATAATCCGGCCTTCTTTCATGACAATTAAACGATTGCCATATTTGAGAGCATCTTCCATATGGTGGGTAATCATAAGCGCTGTCAGCTGATCTTTCTTGACAAACTCATCCGTCAATTCCATCAAGGCCACACTGGTCTTTGGATCAAGGGCTGCAGTATGCTCGTCTAACAAGAGTAATTCAGGACGCTTCAAGGTTGCCATCAAGAGACTCAAAGCCTGTCTTTGTCCACCTGATAAGAACTCAATCGGTGTATTCAAGTGTTTCTCAAGACCGTTTCCCACTTTTTCAATAGTTGCCTGAAACTCATCCTTATAGCTAGCCAGACGTCTCGGAAACAGTCCACGCTTTTCACCACGAAACTTGGCAATCAAAAGATTTTCAGCGACCGTCATACGAGGAGCTGTCCCCATCTTGGGATCTTGGAAGACTCGAGACAGATACTTAGCCCGCTTCTCTGGTGAAAACTTGGTAACATCCTCACCTAAAATACGGATAGTTCCACTGGTTAGTGATAAAGTTCCTGCAATAGTGTTAAAGAGGGTTGATTTCCCAGCACCATTTCCACCTAAAATCGTGATGAAATCCTGTTCAAAAATTTCTAAGGAAACATCATTTAAGATAATCTTTTCTTCATCAAAGCCATTTTTAACGACTTTGGTTGCATTTTTTAATTCTACAATTGCTGTCATTTGCTTAATTTGGCTCCTTTCAAGATTGTTTGCTTAAATGTTGGAATCATGAGGCAGACTGCTAAAATCACGGCGCTGTACAAACGAAGGTAACTTGTATTAAAGCCAAGCGCAATAACTGCCCACACTAAAAATTGATAGGCGATAGAACCTACAACGATGGTAATCAGACGTTCTGCCAAGCTCAAACTCTTGAAGATAACTTCTCCAATAATCAAACTTGCAAGCCCCACAACGATCACCCCGATTCCTCGAGATACATCGGCATAGCCTTCTTGCTGGGCAATAAGAGCCCCTGCAAGGGCAATCACACCATTTGATAAGACCAAGCCCATGAGCTCCATGCGTCCAGTATGAATCCCGAAACTTCTAGCCATATCAGGATTGTCACCTGTAGCAATATAGGCTTGTCCGAGTTTGGTATCCAAGAAAAAGAGCATGAGAGCAATAACAAGACTGACAAAGATGAGACCTGTCAAGAGTTGGTTCAAATCTGAATCAAAAGGCAAAACATCCTGGATTTGCTTGGTTCCAAGCAATCCTAAATTTGCACGTCCCATAATCAAGAGCATGATAGAGTGACAGGAAGTCATCACCAAAATCCCTGAGAGCAAGGTTGGGATCTTCCCTTTTGTATAAAGAAGTCCTGCTGCCATTCCAGCCAAACAACCTGCTCCTACAGCAACAAGAGTCGCTAAAAATGGGTTCACTCCTTTGGTTATCAAAGTGACAGCAACAGCTCCCCCAAGAGGGAAGGAACCTTCTGTTGTCATATCTGGAAAGTTCAAAATCCTAAATGTCATAAAGATCCCCAGACCTAAAATAGCCCAGACAAATCCTTGAGAAATAATAGATAGTATCATCTGTTTCTTAACCTTTTCTATATGATTTCTATTGTAAAAAATTGGAGGAGATGTCCCCAACTCCTCCATTACAGATTATTCAATCACTTGTCCTGCTTCTTTAAGAACAGATTCAGGAATCGTAATACCTAGCTCTTGTGCCAATTTTTTGTTAATTACTGACTTACCAGTTGAAAAGACATTGACTGGTGTATCAGCTGGTTTAGCACCTTTCAAAACTTGCGCAATCATTTTACCTGTTGCCACACCAAGGTCGTGTTGGTCAACTACAACGGATGCCAAACCACCAGCTTCTACCATTGCAGTTGCACTTGGGTAAATTGGTTTTTTAGCGGATTGATTACTTGAAACAACAGTTGAGAAGGCTGAAGCAATAGTGTTATCAATTGGAACCCAGATAGCATCGACCTTACTAGTCATAACGTTAACTGTTGAAGCAATTTCATTTGTTGAAGGAACTGCAAATGTTTCCACTGTCAAACCAGCTTTTTCAGCATAAGCCTTAAATTCTTCAACCTGTGTTTTTGAATTGTCTTCACTACTTGAGTAAAGGGCTCCGATTGTTTTCACATTTGGTGTGAGAGCTTTGATGAGTTCAACTTGTTGTTGAGCTGGATTATGGTCAGATACACCTGTAATGTTACCACCTGGTTTTTTCAAATCTTTGACCAAGTTAGCACCAATTGGGTCTGTAATAGCAGCCATGATAACCGGTAGGTCTTTTGTTGCACTAGCCAATCCTTGAGCTGCTGGTGTTGCAATACCAACCACAAGGTCATTCCCATTTGCAACCAATTGTTTACTCATTGTCGCAACCTTACTTTGGTCACCTTCTGAGTTCATAAAATCGATTTTAACTTGGTCATCTTTATAACCTTCTTCTGCAAGTCCATCTTGAATTCCTTTATAAATCAAATCAAGAGATGGATGGCTCACAAACTGAAGGACACCAACTTTGGCAACTTTCTTTTCATTCTTAGCTTCTGGTTTATTCATTGAAGAGTAAATCAAGCTTCCTGCTACTAAGACTGCTAATACAGCGATAATTCCAATTAAACGTTTATTTTTCATTCTATTTCTCCTTTTTATTCCTTTAAAATACTTCACTTATCTAATACTCTTCGAAAATCTCTTCAAACCACGTCAGCGCCGCCTTACCGTACTCAAGTACAGCTTGCGGCTAGCTTCCTAGTTTGCTTTTTGATTTTCATTGAGTATAAACAAGTGACACCATCGTTTTCTTTCCATACTAACCTCCATCAAAAAAGTCCTCACACAAAAAACTTGTGTGAGGACGTCGATGCGCGGTACCACCTCAATTATAGGGAATTTCCCTATCGCTCTGTCTCGCAATAACGAGATGCACTGTAAGGTGTGCTCACCGAATTTTTATGATTTCAAATTCTAAATAACATTCAGCCCAATTTTCATCATCATCACTTATCTGTTTTCAGCTACCACAGACTCTCTAAAAAGTTTATATGATTACTTTTCTGAATGGTTAAATTATATCATTTTTCAACTACTTGTCAAGACTCTTTTAGCATTTTTTTAAACTATTCAAAAACTTCCCCTATAGAAAAGAGGAAGTTTGATAGGTATCAGCCTGAATTACGCAATCCTGTCGCAATTCCGTTGATGGTTGTATGGATTAATTTTTCTTGATCGCTTGATAATTCTCCTCGGCGTTGACGTTTAATCAACTCCAACTGGATATAGTTGAGAATATTAAAATAAGGCATACGGTAATCCAAACTTGCTTTTAGATATGGATTTTCAGCCAAGAGTTCATCGTAACCTTCGATAGCCAAGATAACTTCCTTGGTGACTTGCCATTCATTTAGAATAGTCTCATAGATTGCTTTTACTTCTTCATCCTCACACAGTTTGGCATATTCAAAAGCAATATTCATATTTGATTTTGACAAGACCATGTCGACATTTGAAAGAAGCGATTGGAAGAAAGGCCAATTTTGGTACATATCTCGTAAGATAGCAATATTCTCTGGATTTTTATCGATAAATTCCTTGAAGCTTGAACCAACTCCATACCATCCAGGGAACATGACGCGACTTTGCGACCATGAGAATACCCAAGGGATAGCTCGCAAACCACCGATTTCAGTAATCGTCTTACGAGCAGCTGGACGAGAACCAATATTAAAGCTTGAAATAGCCTTGATTGGACTTGACTCGAAGAAATAATCATAGAAATGATCATTACCAAAGACCAAATCACGGTAGATATCGTAACTACGGTCCACCACTTGGTCCATAATAGCTTCGTAACGATTTGAGGTGTTGGTATCGCTCTTCTTCTGAGTAATCATACGGTTAATGGCCGCCGAAACCAACATTTCAAGGTTATAGTAAGCTGCGTCTTTGTTACCATATTTATTGCCAATTACTTCACCCTGCTCCGTCAAGCGGATACGATCCTTAATGGACTTGAGAGGTTGAGAGGTGATGGCTTCATAGGTTGGTCCACCACCACGACCGACAGTCCCACCACGGCCGTGGAAGAAGGTAACCTTAACGCCAAATTCATCTCCAATAGCAGTCAATTGTTGTTGAGCCTTGTAGAGGGTCCAACATGATGAAAGGTAACCACCATCTTTATTACTATCAGAGTAACCAAGCATGATTTCTTGGTAGTTATTACGTGAAGCAATCCATTTCTTAGCAAGAGGAAGAGAAAGGTATTCTCTCATAGTTTCTTCTGAGTGGTCCAAGTCCTCAATTGTTTCAAAGAGAGGAACAATTTGGACACGGGCTCTTTCTTTATCAACTAGACCTACTTCTTTTAGCAAGATAGCTAATTCCAACATGTCTGATACACTGGTTGCATGTGAAATGATAGTCTGACGAATAACATCATCTCCCAACTTATCTTTCAACTTACGAGCAGCCTTAAAGATTGCTAATTCTTTTTCGAGTAACTCTGATTTTTCAACATGAGTGGCAGAAAGAATACGTGGATCTTCTTCTAATTCTTTCAAAAGAAGCTGGCATTTTTCTTCTTCACTGAGTTCGCTATAATGAGAATGAATACCTGCTGATTTCAAAAGTTCTGCTACGCAGGCTTCATGAACACTAGAATCTTGACGCATGTCAATAGATGCCAAATAGAAACCAAAAATTTCAACTGCCTGGATCAACTCAACAAAATCACCAGAAATCAGTGCTTCACCCTTATTTTCCATGAGGGAATCACGAATGGTAATTAAATCCTTATAAAAATCATTAGCAGTTTCATAGCGAGCTCCAACTTCCTTATCTTCAATCAGATAAGTTTTTGTTGCTTGGATTTTTGATTGAATATCAAATAAGGCACGGCGGTAAAGCTCTTTTTCACGATAGATCGAGTTATCCTTGGATTGACGAGCCATTTCTCTGACTTGCTTGCTCACATTGACAATACTGGTTGAGAGGGAGAATTCACGATAAAGTTGGTAAATCTTTTCATCATAATAATTCATGATGACTTCACACTGGGTCATAGCAGATTGTTTTAAGGTATCTGCTGTAACAAAAGGATTACCATCACGGTCTCCACCAATCCACATTCCCATGGTAATTGGTTTAGGATGTTTCAACTCCAAGCCGTGTTTTTTAGCCAGACGCTTGTACTCAGCAGTCAAATGAGGAACTGCCTTCAGGAATGAACTATTGTAGTATTCCATAACATTCGTGATTTCATTGGTCACTTTCAATTTCTTTTCACGAATCATATCTGTCTGCATGATAATCTCAATATAACGACGGAGATCATTATGCCATTTTTCCTTATTAATCAAACCTAATTTCACATCACGGTACTTACGCAAAAGGGTATGGATATGGTTGGTCAAATCCAACATACTCTTACGTTGCACTTGTGTTGGATGGGCTGTCAAAACAGGAACAACATTCAAGTGTTCTAGAATTTCAACCGCATTTTCTTTTTCTGCAACCATTTTGATCGTTGCTGATAATTTACCAAGATAATCTTGATCGATATTATTTTGGTGGTTGATTTCATAGGCCAAATCCACGTCTTCTGAAATATTAATCAAAAGAGGCAAGATAGAGAAATAGCGTGAAATATAAGCCATTTCATCATTTGTCAAACTGGTAACTAATTGATTCAAACCTTGATAATCTTCTTGAGTTGACAATTCCTTCAACTGTATGATTTTTTCAAAAGTCTCTGGGGCAAGCATGTTTTTAGTGATATCTTCTAACAATTCTGTTAAAATCAATACTTCTTCTTGTATAACAGCTTTATTACTATAGTTTTCTAATTTTTGAAGAGACATAGGTAATCCTTTCCACTCTCAGCTCTACATATAGTTTGATGAGTGAGCTTCTAACTCCTCATATAATTGGGCACGTTTTTCACTTGCATCAATATTTAAGACAAAGGCGATGGCTACAGACAAGACTAGGAGACTGTTCCCTCCTTGTGATAAGAAGGGGAAGGTTACTCCTGTCGAAGGAATAATGCCAGAAATTCCACCGATATTGACAAATACCTGTACCAGCATCATCCCCCCAACCCCAATCGCCATCATAGAATTAAAGGGATTCTTAGCACGAATACCGACTAGGATAATTCGTAAAATCAGGAAAAAGACAAGTGCTAAAATCAAGCTGGCTCCCACAAATCCAAACTCTTCAATAACAATTGAAAATACAAAGTCTGTATGTGCCTCTGGTAAATAACCACGTTTTTCTATTGAATTTCCTAAGCCTAGACCAAACCACCCACCATTTACCATGGCAAAGTAGGAATTTGCAAGTTGGTGGCCTGACCCTGCCAAATCGGCAAAGGGATTAAAGTAGGCACTGAAACGCTTAGCAACGTAACCAAATACTGGAACTTTTGAAAACTTATCAACCCCGATCATAGAGATAGCTGATAAGGATAGGGCTGAAACTCCAAATAATACACCGATAAAGACTATAAACCAACGATGAGCAATTCCACTAACTGTATACATAATCAAGGCGACAAGAACTAGGATGGTAGCATTCCCCAAATCTGGGAAAATAGCTAAACTTCCTATCATTACTAGTAGGACGAAGCGCCAATCATTAAAAGCACGAGGAATCCATTGATTTTGAGTTAAAACTTGAAAATCGTAAATCCCAATTTCATCCTGTTGTTTTGAAAAACGTTGGGCCAAATACCAGACGATGATAATCTTCAAATACTCAGCTGGCTGAATGGTCAACGGTCCTACTGAAATCCAACCATAGGCTCCATTGACTGGCGTACCAATTATCCGAGCCAGAGCTAAAAGAATCAGCTCAACAAACATAACAATAAATAAAAGTCGTTCTTTTCTCAAAAAATTCAATTTCAGCTTATATATCAAGGCAATCAATATTAAACTAAATATCCAAAACATTCCCTGACTTCGAACCAATTGGAGGGCACTTTTACCTTCTTCGATAAGAATGGCACTGGTTGTCGAATAAACCACAATCAAGCCCAAAATAGATAAAAGTAAGTAAGGAACTAGAATAGAATAGTTTAATAGGTGCCTCTTACTAATCTTCATAGTATCACCAATCTAATGAGAACAAAAGAAATTATTCCCAAATTCCGTTTATTTTCTAGTTTTGATTGCTATTATACCATTTTTTCCGAAAGAAAAAAACTCTTACCCTTAAGATAGAAGATTTTCTCATAAGAAAAAGAGCTTGAGATGCTAAATCTCAAGTTCTTTCTTAGGTTGAATCAATCACTGATTGAAAGAATATCTGAATTATTCTTCGTCTTTTCTTTTCTTACGAGCAATCAATCCGAATCCACTCAAGACTCCTAGAAGTCCAAGCGCTGCAAGGCGAGCATTTTCTTCTGTACCTGTATTTGGAAGTTCGCGTTGACCATCCATATACTGTGGTGTAGCAGGTTCTGCTGGTTGTTCTGGTGTCACTGGAGCTATTGGTCGTTCAGGTGTCTCAGGTGTCACTGGAACTGGATTTGGTGCAGGACTAGGTTCTGGTTTTGGCTCTGGCTTAGACTCTTCAGGAATCTTCAACTCAGGAATTTCCACTTTAGGAGCTTCATTTGGTTTTGCAACCTCTTCAACTACTTCACGGTAGTAATAGTTTACGACCTTACCACCAACTGGAACAATTCCGTCCTTATCTTCAGGAACTTTTACTAGCTCATAAGAAGTTGTTCTTGTGATTACATTTCCATTTTCAACAACTTTTTCAACCTTACTTGGAATCACTTTCGCTTCAGAAGTGTAGTTTGAGCCAATATCTTTTTGACCTTGTTCAATCGTATCAGACAGTTTTTCAGTAGTACCTTCTTTATAGTAATTAACTGTTACTGGAGCTTGTTTCATTACAACATCTTCTTTGACAACTTCACGGTAATAGTAATTAACTACTTTACCACCAACAGGTACTTTACCTTCCTTATCAGTTGGTTCAGATACCAATTCATAAGATGTTGTTTTAGTGATAACTCTATCTTCAAGGTCTTGAACTTCTACTTTATCTGGAATGGATTTCGCTTCAGTTGTATAGTTTGAGCCAATATCTTTTTGACCTTGTTCAATCGTATCAGCCAGTTTTTCAGTAGTTCCTTCTTTATAGTAATTTACTGTTACTGGAGCTTGTTTCATTACAACGTCTTCTTTAACAACTTCTCTATAGAAGT
>NZ_JASHDW010000012.1:0-64817 GCF_047463435.1 Streptococcus mitis
CTTTCTTCTCAGCGTCTGTAAGTTTGTCTGGGTTAGCTACTACAGTTTTGTCCGCTGGTTTAACAATGTCATCACCTGCGTTTGGTTTAGCTGCATCTGCTGCTGACTTAGTCAAGTCTGACGCTGGGATAACAGCTGTCTTACCTTCCGGAGTTGTAACTGTCGCGTTTCCTTTATCGTCCACTACTACAGTTGAACCTGGATTTACTGCTTTAACCTTATCTTCGATCGCTTTCTTCTCAGCGTCTGTAAGTTTGTCTGGGTTAGCTACTACAGTTTTGTCCGCTGGTTTAACAATGTCATCACCTGCGTTTGGTTTAGCTGCATCTGCTGCTGACTTAGTCAAGTCTGACGCTGGAATTACTGCTGTCTTACCTTCTGGAGTTGTAACTGTCGCATTGCCTTTATCGTCCACTACTACAGTTGAACCTGGGTTGACTGCTTTAACCTTATCTTCGATCGCTTTCTTCTCAGCGTCTGTAAGTTTGTCTGGGTTAGCTACTACAGTTTTGTCCGCTGGTTTAACGATATCATTGCCTGCGTTTGGTTTAGCTGCGTCTGCTGCTGACTTAGTCAAGTCTGACGCTGGGATAACAGCTGTCTTACCTTCCGGAGTTGTAACTGTCGCGTTTCCTTTATCGTCCACTACTACAGTTGAACCTGGGTTGACTGCTTTGACCTTATCTTCAATCGCTTTCTTCTCAGCATCTGTAAGTTTGTCTGGGTTAGCTACTACAGTTTTGTCCGCTGGTTTAACGATATCATTGCCTGCGTTTGGTTTAGCTGCATCCGCTTCTGACTTAGTCAAGTCTGACGCTGGAATTACCGCTGTCTTACCTTCTGGAGTTGTAACTGTCGCATTGCCTTTATCGTCCACTACTACAGTTGAACCTGGGTTGACTGCTTTAACTTTATCTTCGATTGCTTTCTTCTCTTCTGGAGTTAAGTTAGCTGGATCTTTAACTGCTGTCTTATCTGCTGGTTTAACGATGTCGTTACCTGCATTTGGTTTAGTTGCAGCTTCTGGATCTTTCGTCAAGTCTGTTGCTGGAATTACGGCTGTCTTACCTTCTGGGGTTGTAACTGTCGCATTTCCTTTATCATCTACAACTACTGTTGCATCTGGGTTTACAGCTTTAACTTTATCTTCGATCGCTTTCTTCTCTTCTGGAGTTAAGTTAGCTGGATCTTTAACTGCTGTCTTATCTGCTGGTTTAACGATGTCGTTACCTGCATTTGGTTTAGTTGCATCTGCTGCTGATCTGAATAAATCTTCTGATGGGATTGTTGCTGTAGTTCCATCGTTTAATGTAACTGTTGCATTTCCATTTTCATCGAATTTAACAGATTTAGTTTCTGGGTTTAATTCTCTTAATTTTTCTTCTGCTTTAGCTTGATCATCTGGATCATTTGCTTCACCAACTACTTTGTCTGCTGGTTTAACAATATTAGAGTTACCTGCTCCAGCTTTTGCTGTATCTTCTTTAGTTCTTACTAAATCTGATGCTGGAATTGCAGCAGTTTTACCATCTGGAGTAGAAACAGAAACAGTTCCGTTTTCATCTATTGTTACGATAGCATCTGGATTTACTTCTTCAACTTTAGCAACAATCTTAGCTTTTTCTTCATCTGTTAATGCACTTGGATCTTTTACGATAACTTTATCAAGTGGTTTATGAATGTTATTTCCACCTTTACCGTTATCTAAATCTCCCTCAGTTTTAACTAATTTAGCTGGCTTAATCGTTCCTTTATTACCATTTTCTGTAGTAACTTCAATATCACCATTATCGTTATATTTAACTTCTGTGGCTGTAGGGTTAACTTTCTTAACTTCTTCTAAGATTTTAGCTTTTTCTTCATCTGTTAGAGCACTTGGGTCTTTTACTAGAACTTTATCGATTGGTCTATTGATATCTCCAATTGCTTTAATAGCTGCTTTATCTGCTTCTTCTATTGTATTAACATCTTCTACACTAGTTACTGCATCGATTGCTGCTTTTGCTTTTTCAGCAACTTTATCTACTTTAGCTTTTAATGCTTCTTTAGCTTTAGGAGTTAAATCATTACGTGCATCGATTGCTGCTTTTTTAGCTTTAGCTTCGTCTTCAATCGCTTTACGAGCGTTTGGTTTATCTTCTACAACAGGTACAGATTTTTCAATTTCACCTTCAGCTTCTTTTTGAAGTTGCTTAACTTCAGCATCTGTTCCAGCTTTATCGATTTCTTCTTTAGCTTCATCTGCTAGAGCTTTGGCTGCATCTGCTGCAACTTTCTTCTCATCATCTGTAGCATCTGGAGTGTTAGCAATATCTTCCAATTGTTTTGCTAATTTATCTTCGATTGCTTTCTTGGCTGCTGGTTTAGATTTAGCTTCTGGATTTACTGCTGTAACATCTGCCACACCTTTATCTTCAGCATCATCAACGATTTTTTGTGCTGTCGCTGCTGCTTCTGGTGTATCAGCATTATCAGGTTGAGCATCAATTTTTGCTAATTCAGCATCTGCTAATTTCTTAGCTTCTGCTTTGGCTGCGTCTTTTTCTTCTGTTGTTAAGTCTGTACGCTTATCAAGTTCAGCATTCTTAGCTGTTAAAGCATTCGCAATCGCTGCTTTTGCGTTTTCTTTCGCTATTGGGTTTACTTTACCAAGTTCTGTAGTTGCAGTTCCTTTTGCTGTTTCTACATCTGCATTTGAAGTTGCTGCGTCAATTGCTTTCTTAGCATCTTCTGCTGCTTTGTTCACTTTAGCAATTGCTGCGTCTTTTTCTTTATCTGATAAGTTTGGATCTTTTTTAATCGCATCTTCTTTGGCTTTACGAGCCGCTTCAACATCTGCTTTAGCACTTTCTTTGGCTTTTGCCGCTGGATTTACAGCTGCTACGTCTGCTGCACCTTTTGTTCCAGCTGCATTTACCGCATCTTGTGCTGTTTTAGCCGCTTCTTTAGTATCTGCTGCATCTGGTTGTTTAGCGATTTCTGCTAATTGTGCATCTGCCAATTTTTGTGCTTCTGCTTTGGCTGCTGTTTTCTCTTCATCAGTCAAATCTGTACGCTTATCAAGTTCAGCATTCTTAGCTGTTAGTGCGTCTGCAATTGCTTTTTTAGCTGCTGTTTTTGCTACTGGAGTTACGTTATCGATAGCGGTAGTTCCGGTACCTTTAGCTGTTGTAAGTTCATCCGCTGTTTGAGCTGCATCAATTGCTTTTGCTGCATCTTCTGCTGCTTTGTTAACTTTAGCAATTGCTGCATCTTTTTCTTCTTGAGATAAGTTACTATTATTAGTAATTTCATCTACTTTGTTTTGACGAGCTGTTTCGATATCTGCCTTCGCTGCTGTTTTTCCTAATGGATTTACAGCTTTAACATCAGCTACACCTTTTGTTCCAGCATTATTTACCGCTGTTTGGGCTGCTGTCGCTGCATCTGCAGTTTCTGCATTATCAGGTTGTTTAGCAATTTCGTCTAATTGTGCATCTGCTAATTTCTTAGCTTCTGCTTTGGCTGCATCTTTTTCTGCTTGGCTTAAATCTTGACGACCATCGATTTCAGTATTTTTAGCACTTAATTCATCTGCAATTGCTTTTTTAGCTGCAGCTTTTGCTACTGGATTAACTTTACCGAATTCTGAAATTCCAGTATTTTTTGCTGTTTCTACATCTGCATTTGAAGTTGCTGCGTCAATCGCTTTCTTAGCATCTTCTGCTGCTTTGTTCACTTTAGCAATGGCTGCTGTTTTTTCATCTTCCGATAAGTTTGGATTTGCTTTGATAGCATCTTCTTTAGCTTTACGAGCTGCTTCTACATCTGCTTTAGCTGCGTCTTTTTTAGCTACTACTGGGTTGTCTGCTGCAATTGCATCAGTTCCTGCTTTTTGAGCTGCATCTAGAGCTGTTTTTGTTGTTACGTTAGCATCATTGATTGCTGTTAAAGCTTTCTCTTTGTCAGCATTTACTTTTGCAACGGCTGCTGCTTTTTCTTCATCAGTAGCATTTGGAGTAGCATTAATTGCTACAATTTTCTCAGTTGCTGCTGTATTTACTGCATCAATAGCAGGTTGTTTGTCTAGTGTTACTACATCTGTAAGAGTTAGTTTATCAGTAGAACCATCTTTATAAGTTACTACAATTTTATCGCCTTCTTTAGTTACAGATTTGATATATTGCGACGCATTTTCTACTAATGTGCCATCTTTATCTTTTAGTCTTTCATCATCACTAGTTTTATATTGAATCTTGATGTTATTTTTGATTTTTTCAAAATCAGCATCTGATAAATTATTAACATCAGAAACTGCTATTTTATTACCTTCTTCTGTTTGTCCTTGAATATCATATTTTTGAGTTTGTTCACGAACTACTAGTTTGAACCATCCTTCTGGCACTTGATCTACTGTCTTACCAGAATCACTATTACCATTAGGGTCAGAGAATGTTGCACCTTCTAAATCTTCTGCAACTAAGTATCTCGTCATTAATGGACCTGTAAAGTTTGGTTTACCTGATACTGACACTGTTCCTGTAATTGTTACTTTTGCTGGATTAGTCTCTGTTGCTTCGATTCCTGCTTCATTTCTTTGGTAACCTGTTGTCAATCCATACTGATTTGTTATTCTACCACCGGCAGCACCTGGAGCATTATTCCCTCTTCCACCTTCAGCAATGCGAATATCTTTAATTTTCCCAGAATCATCAGTTGCTGATAATTCAATATTTGTCTCTTCACCTTTGTAAACATAGATTTCTTTTGTAGCAGGATTAGAGAACGGAATAATTCCTTTTGGTCTTACGTTTAATACTTTGTTCTTTTCAATTGTATCTGTAGAACCATCGATGTATGTTACAACAAGTTTGCTTGGTTCAGTTGTTGATACTGCAACAGTATCGATTAATGAAGTAGGATTAGCAACTGCTGCCCCACGTACAAATCGTGCATCATTACTCTTTTTAGAATGTTCTAATTGTAATCTTGATTTAATCGTTGTTAACTCTGCATCTGTAACATTATCGATATCATTAACAGTGATACGTGTAGAATCAGTTAAATCTTTAATGTCATATTTATATGTTTGAGATTTAACAACTAATTTAAAGAATCCTGGTTGATTTGATCCGTTAGAAGATGCGCTGACACTTCCACCTGCCGTATCTGTAACTACTAAATATCTATCTCCCAAAACAGAGTTTTGATCTTCACGTCTGTTAGTAGGAGTAAGACCTAAAAATTTTTCATTAGTCTTACCAGTAATATTCATTGTTACTGGACCAGGTGTTTCAGTTAAAGTTTGAGTATAACTCCATCCAAATCCATCAATTTGAACAGCACTATCTTCAGTTGCTTTATCAAGAGGTCTGTTACCCCCACCTCTTACTTTTACTGAACTAATATTTCCTGCAGTGGAATTCACAGTGATATCAATATTTGTATCTTCTTGGTTATAAAGATAAATTTCTTTTTTAGCATCATCAGAAAACTCTATAGTGTAACTAATATTCCCTACTTTTGTTGTAGTTGCTTCTGTTCTAAATGCGTTATCTTTATCCATCTCTTTACCGTTACGTGGGTCGTTTGAACCTGTGTTTTCGATTGAGTTAGATTCTGATTTTTTCTCAGTGTTTTCTGCTGTTTTACCTACAGTTTCTTTTCCGTTAGTAGTGTCTACTGCTGGAGTTTCTTTTTTCTCTACAGGCTTGTTTTTTAGTTTAGTGTTAGCTGTAGTGACAAGTTTGTTGTAAGCTTTTGTAAGCTCGTCTTGACTTGTTGCATTCACTAATGTAGTTTTTGCAGTTTCTAGTTCTGCTTTTAATACTGCAACAGATTCATCTGTTTTATTAGCATAAGAACCGTTAGCAAGCTTTGCTTCGATTTCTTTAATGTAGCTTTCAAGTTGCTTTTTGTCTAAAGCTGGAGTTGCAGGTTCTGCTGGCTTAGCAGTAGGCTCTTCTGCAATTGGTTGTGCTGCTGGAGTGCTTTCTGCTGGTTGTACAACCTCCTTTTCGACCTGAGGTAGTTCAGCATTTTCATCAGGTCGTTCAGCTTTAAGCCCTGATTCGTCTTGCGGTTGAACAGCAGTCATATCAGCCGATACAGCTCCGTTCCCTAAGAACATGAAAAGAGCAGCAACGGCTACACTAGCTGCACCAAAGCTGTATTTACGAATAGAGTAGCGAGTCACCTTCTCACGGTGCAAACGCTCAACACGACTCATAGAGTTTTTGTTTTCCATTATCGTCTCCTTTTTAGGAAGTATATTATTTTAGAAATTCACACGAAACTAGCCTTTTCTTTCAACGGCTAGTTAGTGTAGTTAATGTGAACCCTTACATTAACTATTCTACTTTATTTTTAATATATATGCAAGTCATTTGATTTGTAATTTTCGCAAAAAAAAAAAAAAAAGCGTTTTGGGAATGTAGGTAATTTTCAGAAAATTCCATTTCGCATTTTTCACATTTTCATGCATGTTTAATTCGTCTATTATTATGCGTTTTGGGTATTGTCTTTTTTTAATAAATTGAAAAAACAGAGTATAAACCTCAGATAAATATGCTTGCCCCCTAAATAAAACATGCTATCTAGTTCGATAACATGTCCATTTCTATTTTATTTACAACAAGGCCTCAAACTCAGCGACAGTCATGCCTAACTGCTGACTTGCAACTTCTGAAGGCAAAAGACCTTGGCGAACGAGATTTACTAAACCTACTTTTAATCCCTCTTCGATACCCTCCGCCCTAGCAGTTTCCAAGGCATAGTCCTGCGCTAACAAAGCTTGTTCTTCACGCATACGTAGTTGACTAAACATTTCCCTGTCCTCCTCGGACCAGCTCTTGTAGTCCAGCAGTTGGTCTGCCTGGCTGATGGCTCGCTCGGGGCGCTGGGTAAAAGGTCTATTCCCGAAAAACTCCAACCATGGCTTGCGAACCTTGTCTTTGCTGGTTTCTCTGTATGTTTTGAGTTCTTATTTGTGATGCTCTTTCAATAGTTCTTCAAACTCAGCTACTGACATGCCCAATTGCTGGCTGGCTACCTCAGCTGTTAAAAGATGTTGATGAACAAGATTTGCTAACATAGCAAAACCACCCTCGGCTTTACCACGTTCAAGACCACGTTCTAATCCTTTTTCCTCAGCTTGTTCCAAGGCATAGTCCTGCGCTAACAAGGCTTGTTCTTCTCGCATACGTAGTTGACTAAACATTTCCCTGTCCTCCTCGGACCAGCTCTTATAGTCCAGCAGTTGGTCTGCCTGGCTGATGGCTCGGTCGGGGTCTTGAGTAAAGGGCTTGTTACCGAAAAACTCCAACCACGGCTTGCGAACCTTGTCTTTGCTGGTTTCTCTGTATTTTTTAGTCCCTATTTGTGATGCTATTTCAATAGTTCTTCAAACTCATCGACAGTCATACCTAATTGCTGGCTAGCAACTTCTGAAGTCAGAAGACCTTGACGGACCATATCTAGGAAGGCAAAGACTCTTCCTTCGACTTTCCCACGCTCCAACCCTTTTTCCTCAGCTTGTTCCAAGGCATAGTCCTGCGCTAACAAGGCTTGTTCTTCTCGCATACGTAGTTGGCTAAACATTTTCCTGTCCTCCTCGGACCAGCTCTTGTAGTCTAGCAGTTGGTCTGCCTGGCTGATGGCTCGCTCAGGTTGCTGGGTAAAGGGTTTATTCCCAAAAAACTCCAACCACGGCTTACGAACCTCGTCTTTGCTGGTTTCTCTGTATTTTCTTAATTCTAAGAACGCCATCTTGACTAGATGATGTTCCTGTCCATTGTTTGTGATAGTTAAGACCTCACCTGTCGTGTCCTCGCGCATACTAAAGCTATGAAAAGCTAAATCATCTGAGAAGTAATTGCTATCCACGATTGCGATAGCATATACTGGTGCGATATGCTTGTAACTCTGATGAGTATCACCTTCTCGTTGACGAATTTTTTCAAGATTCTGATTGACCTGACTGCACAAATAAGCCCACAGGCGATTGATGAAAAAATTCTGATGATGAACTTGAATCTCAATAATTACTTGTGTGCCATTGTCCAACTCCGCCAAAACATCTATACTTGTATAGAAATCCTGAGCCGAGTAGGGCAGAGAAGGCAAAACATGAATATTACTCCCCTCCAAAATGGTTACATTTTTGGCTGGCAAGTCCAGCATATCGCGAATAAATTGACAAGTGATTTCTGGATTGCTAAAGATTTTCTTAGCAACCAAATCATTGGTCGGGCTGATACCCGGATGTCTTAAAATCATCCATTTCCTCCTTCTATTATACCATATTTTTAAATCTAATTTTGCTAGATTCGATGGTTCTATCTATTTATTCGAAAAGGAAATGAATTGTGAAGATATTTTATCTCGTTTCAACTAAAATATGAGCTTGATCAATCAGTTGTCCATCAACAGTCAGATTCAGATAGAAATCCAAGGTCTTATCAGCAGAAAAGTGCAGGGTTGGTATGGTCAGGTCTTTTTTGCTTTCCCCAGTTTGGAATTGAAGGACTTGTATCTCATCCTGATAGGCGACACCATGCACACCCGTCCCCGGTTGAATCGAAATCTTAGCTTCCAAAGGAGTACTGCTTTCACTACGTTCAATCCTAAAATGAAGGGTCTCTCCCTTTGCCACAGCTAGACTTTTTTCTGCAAATGCTAGTCCCTGAACAACTTCTTTGTTTGCTAAGCTAGGAGTTTTATAAAGTGAAATTTTTGTTAAAACGGGCAAATCCTGTGCCTCCGTAATCATCACGCGCACCTTTTGCGCCTCTACTAGTGGACCTCGCAAGAGGCGCTTATGACCAACTGTGAAGCCCGCACCAAATTCCTGCCAGATGCCATCCACCTCTACTTGCACATAAAAGCCAGCGATTCGTTGGCCTAGCTTCAAATCTTCTCTTAACTCAAGCACATCGAAAGTTTTAGGTGCCCCTAAGTCTAGTTCTAACTGGATTGGCAAGCCTACATCGCTTGCCCAAGAGCTGGTCTTAAGGCCATCCGTCAGATGATGACAAGCAAAGTCTGCGGAAAGAGCAGGACCAGATACCTTGGCTCCCAGAGCCAAATCTTCTTTATAGAGCACATCACGGTAGGCAGCAAATTCATAAAGACGCTTAATATCTTTCTCATCAAAGAGACCATCTAGATTCGGTGGGATATTGAGCAAAAGAGGTGTGCCCCTCCCTACCGAGTGAAAATAAATCTCTACCAACTCCTCAAGTGACTTAGGATCCTGCTCTTCATGGTAAAACCAGCCCGGCCGGATGGAAACATCTGCCTCACCAATTGAAAAAATCGTACCTGAGGGATCCCCATGTTGAAGATAGTCCAGCTCTGCTTCTGTTCCCATTTTATCAGGATTCACCTTTTGCCACAATGGATCACCTGCATACCCTCGTTCATTGCCAATCCAGCGAATGCTGGTGTCTTCTGTTGAAAAGATCAAACAATCTCCCTGCAGCTCACGAATGGTCTCAAACCATTTCTCAAATTCATAATTGACCTTTTGAGCGCCCTCTCCTCTGGCACCATCCATCCAGACCTCAGCAAATTTCCCTCCATTTCCATAGGAAGGATTTGATAAAATCTCCTTCAGCTGTGCCAGATAATAGGCATTATAGTCCGCTTCTCGCTCCACATGATAGAGAGGACTGTGGGCATCCCAAGGCGATAGGTAGACCCCCATGTCCATATCAAACTCTGTGGCGGCTTGGGATACTTCAAGGAGCAAGTCCCCCTCTCCATTCCTCCAAGGACTGCTCTTGACCGAATAATCTGTGTGTGCTGTCGGATAGAGGACAAAGCCGTCGTGGTGCTTGACCACCAAAATCAACTTTTTAAAACCCGTTTCCTTGAGCACGCGAACCCACTCACGCGCATCTAACCTTGTCGGATTAAAGCGTTCAGGATCCTCCTGACCTGTCCCCCATTCCTGATCATAAAAGGTATTGGGGCCAAAATGGATAAAGGCTGCTAGTTCATCCTCTAAATACGCTAGCTGGGCCTGACTAGGCAAAGGGCCATGCGGTTTTATTTCTCTTACCATACTACTTCCTATCTACATTTTTCTTTACTTTTTTGGCATGTACCTGCAGTTCTGTTAGCGCTAGGGGACTGGTCAAGCCTTCAAATCGAAGACGAAGGGCATAAGTCTCCACCTTGTCAAATTCAAAACGAAGCTCTTCATCTTTGTCGCTTGACACTTTTCGGATGCCTGATACAGGGCGCCAATTCTCCTCTTGCTTGAGCAGAGAATCCTTGTCCAAATGGTTGGGAGTCCGAGGTAAAGTAGGCTCATTCCCTACATAATAATCAATAAAAGTAGGCTCCATCGCCACGTATTCTTTATTCTCAACATAATACAAGGTCAGGTTATCCACAAATCGCGGTTTTAAAATCCCTGCATCTCCAAACAGAATGCCCACGCTAGCTTGCTCTGACTTGGCAATCCAAGTATTGGCTGTCGATTTCTTACATGCAATGACCTTGTCATTGAGGTAAGATGCTGGGTGATTAGGCTCTGAATGGGAAGCAAAGACCAGAGGCAGGTTAGATCCTGTCCACTGATTGGAAATAACTTCCCCATCTACACTAGCATCTGTCACATGAATGGTGACTGTTGCTGGCAACTCACAGCCCACTACATGTCCTGTGAGAACATATTCTCCTACCTGAGCATAGATTTGAGGATCGAGTTCATCCCAAGTCACCTTGGCCGTATCTCGTCTGCCATCTGATAAGACTAGCTTGACTCGGTCTGGTAAGTGTGGGGATTCCTTGACAAGCGTCCAAACCTTTTCAGGTTCAATAGCGCAAATCCCTTGAACACAAACCTGAGCCGAAGCCTTTAGATCCAGTCCCTCAAGCTGACCAGATACCGTAAATTCATGAAAGCTAGCCAAAGCTTCTTTAGGAATTTCCTCCCAGACAAGCTTGACTCGTTTTGCACCGCCTGACTCATAGTCCACCAAGACCGAGGACGGAAACTGTGGATAAGTCCCCTTAGCTGTATACAAGCGAAGTGGTCTTACAGAAACTGCTCGGCCTAGCGAAGTATTTTCTGCCACCTGCAAATGAGTTTGATAGGTCTTTCCTTGATAAATGGCGCGAATAGCCAAGTCGCCTGCAGACAAGCAATAAAGCACTCCCTGCTTGATAATGGCGTGGGCACTACCACTCGTCTCCCAAATCACTTCACTATTCCCCACCTTGTTCACAGGGTTATCCACAATTTGTGGATAAAGTCCAATCGCTGGGGAATCCCCTTCTTGTAATCCTGCCTGCTTGTCCACTCGAATCTCAAACAAGCTCTTATTTTTCACTGGTTGGGTAGCCAAAGCCTCTCCCACTAAGATATCAAAACTTGCTGGCTCTAGCCCTCTGGCACTGGCCTTTACTCTTACTTGGCCTGCCTGCTCCAAGCTCTGAACCAAAAGTACACCTCTGCCATGGAAGGCTTTCCGCTTAAACCGACTATTTTTCTGAGCCTGATAACGTTCACGACTGGCCTGCCTGCCATTATCCACACCTACAATGCGAGCAGGGCCCTCAATTTTAAAATGAAGCTGATTGGAAGCACTCGGCACCCAATTTCCATCCTTGTCCAATACATCAAAATAGAGATAGAGGAGGTCTTGCCCATCTGGCTCCAGTTGTGATTTATCGGCATGTAACCCGATTTTGGCTGGCTTACCTGCAGTTACCACCCTATCTTCTGCTACAATCTGACCTTGACGGTCATAGGCTACAGCATGTAATTCTCCTGGTTGATAAGGCAAACGCCATTCGAGATAGAGTTGGCCAGAACCTTCTCCCTCTTGGTATTTTCTGCCATCTGAAGTCCATTTTTCCTGAAAAGTCTTCCTACCTTGAGATTTTCCATTGAGAAATAGCTCTACAAAACCAGCATTTGAATACACTCGAACAGGGATATCCCCATACTTATCCACAACTTGTTGATAACTCTTGTGGATTTCCCAATTCCAGTGGGGCAGGATATGAACCATAGGCTGCTGATCTAGTGCCAACCACTGACTTTGATAGAGATAATAATCATTTTTAGGAATCCCTGCCGTATCCACGATCCCAAAATAGGAACTCTTGACAGGTGTGTCATTTTGGTTGTGCCAAGGAGTCGGCTCACCGATATAGTCCACTCCTGTCCAGATAAACTGACCCGCATAGTCTAGCCGATTTCTATCTGCTATCCAAGAAGCCGTCGCTGTCTTCCCCCAAGGAACCCGATCATTGCCATAGTCTGACTGTTCAAAATTCCGCACGCGGCGATTATCACCAACCCATTCCTTATCTGGGCGAAAATAGCTATCACGCGTTCGGATAGCCGATGAGGTTTCAGATCCATAAAGTCGCCACTTGGAATGTCTTTTGCGAATCCCATCAATATTGTCTTCTGAGTAATTCAAGCCCACCACATCCAGCAAATCAGCAATCTTTTCATGACCTCCAGACCCATCTCCAAAACGGAACTGATCCATTCCCATGGTCACAAAACGGCTATCATCAACCTCCTTAACCCTTTCTAGCAAGCGTTTGATCGTCTTCAATGAATGAGCATCTCCATTTGCTTCGCTGACTTCATTTCCTAAGGACCACATAAAAATCGCTGGATTGTTCTTACCACGTTCAATCATAGTGCGCAAATCATAATCTGACCAGAAATCGCCTGCTTTCGCTTCTGGATGAGTCGCTTCTTCCTCAAAAAAGCGACCATAATCATATTCTTTCTTGCCTCCATACCAGGTATCAAAAGCTTCTTCTTGGATAAGTAAGCCCATTTTGGCAGCTACATCCAGCAAAATACTACTAGCTGGATTATGGGTGATTCGAATCGCATTGACGCCCATTTCCTTCATCTGGCGCAAGCGTCTCTCAGCAGCTGACCTGTTTTCCACAGCTCCCAGCGCTCCGTAGTCATGGTGCAAACAAACCCCATGGATCTTCAACCAGCGACCATTTAGAAAGAAGCCCTTATTCGCTTGCCAATCCATATAGCGGTAACCAAAGGTCTCCTCTTCTTCATCAACCAAAATGCCATTTTTGTATAGGCGAGTCTTCAATTGGTAAAGGTAAGGATGATCAATATCCCAAAGCAAAGGTTGGAAAATTGATATGACTTGTTGGAAAGAATATTTGTCCCCAGACTCAATCACTAGAGAGTCTGTCGCCTGCCAGTCTGACAGCTGTTGTCCATCATACCAGATACTCTGCTCCAAATACACCGACACGGACTGAGGTCCATCATTTGAAACCTTACTTGTAAGCTGAGTTTCCACCCATCCATCTCTTTGTTCCTTTAGCTTGGGACTTTCTATCTTAATCCCATACAAATCCAGATGAACTGCATCTGTAATCAACAATTTTACTTCCCGGTAAATACCGCTACCCGAATACCAACGACTGCTAGGTTGCTGATTTTCCACAAAAACCGCAAGCTGGTTGGCCGTCCCATCATTTCTTAGATAAGGCGTGATATCATAAGAAAAGGGTGTGTAGCCATTGGGATAATAACCCAGCACTTGCCCGTTGATATAGACTTGAGCATTCATGTAAACTCCATCAAACAACAAACGCACCGATACAAGACTGACATCTTCTTCCAAGTAAAACTGCGTCCGGTACCAGGCCTGACCCCCATTTAGCTGACCACCCTCATTTTGCGCGGGCGAATACTGGTCAAAATCATTGTAAATACTCCAGTCGTATGGCACTTGAATAGCCTGCCAATTTTCCCTCTGAAAATCCGATGCCAAGGCATCTTCTTTCCCCACCTCTTGACTAAAAAACCAGTGATTTCGTAAAACTTCTTCTCTTCTCATACAAGCATTCCTCTTTAAACAAGTCTATCAATTTGACTATATCACAAAACAAAAGCGCTTTCAATACTTCCTCCATAACTCCCTAAATACTCAGAAAAGATTCTATAATTTGTGGAGGAGGATTTAATCCTCAAAGCTACAAGAGCTACGCAAAAAGAGCCTGTTGCCAAGCTCTTTGGTCTATTATTTCTTCTCAGCGCGGAGGGCTGACAAGATTTGTGTACGGATATCATCCACACCATTTGGAGTATTTGGTAAAAAGATAGTTTGATTCCCTTTAGAAGCAAAGGTATTCAAGGTGTCCAAATACTGGTTGGTCAAGAGGATGGACATGATTTGCTCTTCTGTCATGCCAACATTGGCTTCCTTGAGTTCGGTGATAGACTCTGCCAATCCATCCACAATCGCCTTACGTTGTTGGGCAATCCCCACACCATGGAGGCGGTCCTTTTCTGCTTCGGCTTCAGCTGCAGTGACAATTTTAATCTTGTCAGCTTCCGCCAATTCTTGCGCTGCGACCCGCTTGCGTTGCGCTGCATTGATTTCATTCATAGATTGCTTGACTTCTGCATCAGGTTCGACCTTGGTAATCAAGGTTTTCACGATAATGTAGCCGTAAGTTGTCATTTCTTCCGCTACTTGGTGTTGAACTTCAAGGGCAATCTCATCTTTTTTCTCAAACAATTCATCCAAGGTTAATTTGGGAACAGAAGAGCGAAGAGCATCTTCGATATAAGATTTAATCTGAGATTCTGGACGCATGAGTTTATAGTAAGCATCTGTCACGCTCTGCTCATTGACACGGTACTGAGTCGCTACATTCATCATAACGAACACATTGTCCTTGGTCTTAGTCTCAACCACAATATCGCTTTGTAGCAAACGCAACTGAATCCGCGCTGCAATCGAGTCAATCCCAAAAGGCAAGCGAATATGAATACCACTATTGGCAACCTTTTGGTATTTCCCAAAGCGTTCAATAATCGCCACCGACTGCTGACGAACCACATAAACTGTACTCAGTGTAACTACTACCAATAGGAGCACACAAACCACCACAAAAATCATCAAAAATGTTGCCATTATCGTGACCTCCATCATTATTTTTCCTGTATTATAGCACATTTAAAGAAGGCTGTGCAGTTTTTACTGCGATTTTTCCTGAAATGTCAAGAATTAGAGGTGAATTGTCACATTGTCGTCTAATCTCTGCCTAAAACAACTCTTTATAAAACTCAATCGCTTTTTTCATTACATTAACTTCTATAGAATCTTCATCCATAGTCAGGGAATAACTTGCCTTAACTTTTCCCTCGTGCTATACTATTTATTGAAATTAATGAATAGGAGATATTTCATGAAAACAGCAAAAACTACTGTTACAATCCTTTCTGCACTTGCTTCTGTCGTCTTATTGGCTAGTTGTGCAACAAAGTCTACAGAAACACAGACAAGCAATAACAGCTCATCTGATAATCAAATTACAATGACATATGACCAACTACGGTCAAGAGAAAACACTATGTCAACTCTTTGGTACCAAAAATCAGCTGAAACTAAAGCTTTATACATACAGGGTTATAACGTTGCAACAAAGCACCTAAAGGAATTACTCAAAACAGAATCAGACAAACCTTACTCTATCGTTTTAGACTTGGATGAAACTGTCCTAGATAATAGCCCTTATCAAGTACAAAATGTCAAAGATGGTACAGCATTCACACCCGAAAATTGGGATGTTTGGGTTCAAAAAGCTTCAGCAAAAGCCGTCCCAGGTGCCAAGGATTTTCTTCAATTTGCTGATCAAAACGGTGTCCAAATCTACTATATTTCTGACCGCTCAGCTAATCAAGTAGATGCTACCATTAAGAATCTTGAAAGTGAAGGAATTCCTGTTCAAGGACGTGATCATCTCATGTTCTTAGAAAGTGGTGTAAAATCCAAAGAGAGTCGTCGCCAAAAAGTTCAAGAAAAAACAAATCTTATCTTATTATTTGGTGATAACCTCGTAGACTTTGCAGATTTTTCTAAGACTTCTGAATCTGACCGTGATAAACAACTTGAAGAATTGCAAAAAGAATTCGGTGAAAAATTCATCATCTTCCCAAATCCAATGTACGGATCATGGGAGTCAGCTGTATACGCTGGTAATAAACTAGATGCTAAAGGTCAAGTAGAAGAACGCCAAAAAGCCTTGCAAGGTTTTGACAAATAAGCTGATTCTATATAAAATAAAGCTAACTTACAATCTTCAAAAGTGGATAGGAAGGAATTCTGATAATCAGAAAACTTTCCTATCCACTTTTATGATTGATATAACATCAAGATTTTATACATCTGATACTATACATTTTCTGATTTTAAAGACTTTTTGCCTATCCCCGATATTTCAAGAACTAAGCAAGGTTGATGATCCAAATTTAATGTGGTATACTATTTTTGTCATCGGTTACCGATTACGTTCCTTACAGTTCGTGAGAGGAGGTGAAACTAATGAGCCTTATCATAGAGCTCGCTCTTACTATTATAGCGGACGTCATAGCAGGAATTATCTTGTATTTCGTCTGCAGATGGCTAGATAGTAAGGAGTAGACCGAGTGACTAGCCTATCAACACCCGTTAAATCGCTAAGATACGTCAAAAAAGCCCTTAACTACGGCCATAGTTAGGGGCTTTGGTGTTCTAATGAACCTTATCAACTAACTACATTTTAGCATATAAAGCTCGATATTTCAAGAGTTTTATTATTTTTTTAAAGTGCCTTAGGTATCTGAAAGATCTATAATGAAGTTTGCCATCTATTACCCAAAAACCGACTAGCTCTTATGAACTGAACTAGTCGGTTTTTCATCAATGCGCCAACATTTCTTGGGCGATTTCTTGGCCAGATAGATTATCTGGGTAGTAGGTTGGCCAGTTGTCCATTTCTTCAAATAGAGCTTCTTGGCTTGTGCCTCCAAAGAAGATATGGAAATGTTCTGCCTTAACTGGGGCGATATTGTGGTCACTAAACTGAACATACTTGAACTGTCCAGCGTCAGCATCTGTGGCTTCAAAGAGGAAGCGCACGCCACGATTGCCTTTCTTGTAAGTCAAGATTTTCTTGCCAACATACTTGTAGGTGAATTTCTTACTTTGTCCACCTTGAACAAATTCCATAGTGTTATCAGTGATATTAATCTTAGTGACATCTGTCTGATAGCCTTTTGTATAATAAGCCTTGTACTCAGCCTGGGTCATCTTACCAGTCAACTTAGCCTTGTAGTCAAAGACTTGGTCAAACGTGCCATATTCGAGGAAAGGATAAACTGATTGCCAGTTACCTACATAGTCACTCAAGGTGCGGTCCTTGACGTCTGCATCCTCAAAGTAACCATTTTGAACTGTCTTGGTATCCTCTGCTTTTTCAGGCTCGATTGCTGGGCCTTCTTGGTCTGTTGTTTGTTTTAAAGCCTTGAGGTTTTTCTCCATGATAGAGATGTAATTTTCTCCAGCCTTGGTATCCTCTTCTGTCAGACTTTCCAAAGGATTGAGGACATCTGTTTTGACACCTGCTTCTTTTGAAAGTGTGTTAGCAAGGGCTTGTGAGGCATTTTCTTCAAAGTAGATATAGGCAATTTTATTTTTCTTGACATACTCTGTCAATTCTGCCAAGCGAGCAGCTGATGGCTCTGCATCTGGAGAGAGGCCTGAGATTGCGACTTGTTTGAGTCCATAGTCCAAGGCCAGATAGTTAAAGGCTGCGTGTTGCGTTACAAAGCTCTTTTGTTTAGCTTGAGACAAGCCTTCTGCATAAGCCTTATCCAAGGCTTGCAATTTTTCGATATAAGCAGATGCGTTCTTTTCAAAGGTCTCTTTTTTATCAGGATAATCTGCTGACAAGCTATCACGGATGTGCTCTACAAGTTTGATGGCACGAACTGGGGATAACCAAACATGGGGATCGTACTCATGGTGATGGCCTTCTTCTCCATGGTCATGGTCTCCCTCTTCTTCCTCACCACCTGGCAAGAGCAACATATCGCCTGTCGCCTTGATGGTTTTGACCTTTTTCTTATCCAGGGTATCTAGCAATTTAGGTACCCATGTTTCCATGTTTTCATTTTCATAAACGAAGGTATCTGCGTCTTGGATTTTGGCAACTGCCTTGGCAGACGGTTCATATTCATGGGGTTCTGTACCAGCACCGATGAGGAGTTCTACATTAGCAGTATCTCCTGCGACTTGCTTGGTAAATTCATAGACAGGGTAAAAGGTTGTCACGATATTTAGTTTGCCATCTGCCTGCTTTTGATTGGAACAAGCAACTAAAAACAAGGCACACAGACTGGCTAGCAATAAGCTAATTTTTTTCACGTTAGTCTCCTATTTGATAAAACGTCTTACTAAACTAATGAGTAAAAAGACAGTTACAAAAATAATGGTAATACTTGCACTTGCAGGTGTTTCTGCATAGTAGGAAATGTAAAGTCCTGCTACCATTCCCAAAAATCCAATCGCACTGGCAAGCAACATAACTGATTTAAAGTTTTTCCCCAATCGCAGGGCAATACTAGCTGGCAAGACCATAATAGTCGATACCAGAAGAGCTCCCGCAGCTGGAATCATAAGGGCAATGGCCACCCCTGTCACCATGTTAAAAAGAATGGACATGGTACGCACTGGCAAGCCATCCACAAAGGCCGTATCCTCATCAAAGGTCAAAATGTACATCGGACGAAGGAAGAGGAAGGTCAAAATCAAAACAACCACCGCAATGACAAAGAGGGAAACAACCTGCTCTTCGCTGATAGTCACGATTGAACCAAAAAGATACTGGTCCAAACTCATTGAACTCGAGCTTTTACCCTTGCTCATCACAATCAGAGAAACAGCCAGACCTGTTGACATGAGGATAGCTGTCCCGATTTCCATAAAGCTCTTGTAAACCGTACGGAGATACTCCAGAAAGACCGCCGCAATCAAGACAATAGCAATAGTGGAAATAGTCGGAGAAATCCCCAAAACCAACCCAAAGGCTACACCCGAAAGCGAGACGTGGCTAAGAGTATCACTCATCAAACTCTGACGGCGTAAGATAAGGAAGGTCCCCAATACCGGCGAGAAAAGACTCATGGCAATAACCGCCAGAAAGGCACGCTGCATAAAGTCATAAGATAATAAACTAAGCATGGCCCACCTCCTGATCATTCTCATGAACGTTGAAACAACGCCATGGCGAGTCTTGGTTACGAACTAGATGAATATTGCGATCCGCATAGTCCTTAACTTCTTCAGGGTCATGAGTAATCATCAAAACAGCCTTGCCATGATGATGGGCGCTGTGATGCATGAGTTCGTAAAATTCGTTTTTACTTCCTGCATCCATCCCCGTTGTCGGCTCATCTAGGATAAACACATCTGGATCCGAAGCAAACATACGCGCGATTACCGCTCGCTGCTTTTGTCCTCCAGATAGAGAACCCAAGCGTTTGTCTCTGTGTTCCCACATGCCAACTGAGTCCAAACTAGCCTTGATATGCTCCTCATCATGAGCATTCAAACGACGGAACCAACCTTTTCGCGGATAGCGACCCGACTTGACAAACTCATAAACCGTACTTGGAAAACCAGCATTAAAACTGGCAATCTGTTGAGGAAGGTAAGCTATTCTCAATTTCTTACCCTGCGTATTTGTCTTTGAAATGGTCACCTTACCAATGCGTGGCTGAAGGATTCCAAGACTGGCCTTGATCAGTGTCGTCTTAGCTGCCCCATTCTCCCCCGTCAAGGTAACAAATTCCCCACTATCAACACTATAATTGATATGTTCAAGAACGGGCTCCTTATCATAATAGAAGGATAAATCCTCTACCGTAATGTATCTCATTATTTGATTTCTCCTACTAAAGCAGTCAAAAACCGCTGGATCACTTTTTGTTCATTTGGAGTAAACTGAGTCGCCACTTGTTCGTAGGTTAAAAGTGTATGCTCATGGTGATGGTGGTGCTCCTCAGCAATTGGGCGAGCCAAATCAGTCAATTGATAAAAAATCACACGCGCATCCTTAGGATCTTTAGACGTTTCCAACATCCCTTCCTTGACCAAAGACTTAATGGCCTTGGTAACTGCCGCCTGACTGACATTGAGACGACGAGCCAACTCTGAATTTGTTAAAGATTCCTCTGACAAGAGCATGAGGATATGCTCCTGGGTATTGGTCAGGGCCACCTCGCTAGTGCAATGACCTATCAGGATTTCATGCTGATTTTCAGACTTCAAGATAACCTCATTCAAAAAGGCATCGATATCCTTCGCTAGCTGTCTCATATCTGACTCCTTTCCTTTTAGACTTCTCTTTTTTAAGAGAAAAATACTATTCTTTGACATTTTATTTACCAGTTAATTATATCACAAGCAAAAAAAGAGTCAAGAAAAAACGTGAAAACTAGTTTCATTCTTGAACTCTTCTATATTATCTATTGAAATTCTTTGACATCTCCATCATAAGTCGCCCAATCTTTACTGAAAAAGCGCTCATTCAGATGGTAAGTCGGAGCTGGTGTAGGATTGGATAGGAAAGGATCAACTGCCTTGTCAAAAGCCAACCACCCCAACCAACCAATATGAATTGTATCTTTTACAAAATAAGGTTCAGCACCATTTTTTGAAAAATCTGCTATATTGGTAAAACCTTGACTTTCTAACTGGTAACGAATCTTTTCAACTGCATGTTGATACATATCTTGATTTAATCCTGTATAATCCATCCATTTTTTATTAACAGGTTGAATCACAAACAATACATTCACTTTTGAATTCGCAAATTGATTTAAGACTAATTGCAAGTCATTATATTCGGATGATTTTAGAAAATTATAATTTTTCTGATAATCCTTCCACTTTTTTAAATCTTTCTTTACTTGCGTATCATAGAAACGATTTTCCATTCCCATATCATTATTCGTGGTATTTGCTTCAGCATCTTTTACAGCGATTTCTCTCAATTCGTCGTAGGAAAATTTATCTGGCAGGTCTTTTAAATACTTCTCCACGCGATCTCTATATTTTTCTCCATCATTCACTGACAATTGTCCAAATAGAAATGATTGTTTTTGGTTGAATCGTGCCAATGTATCTATGAGTGTCTTATCTATTTCTGAAAGTTGCTCACCCTCGGTTATTTTTTTGACTATGTCTCCCAATACTACATTAGGATACTTTTTCATTAAACGCGTAGCGGCGTAACGACTTGACACATCTCCAGACTGATTTTCCAAAAAAGCACCCAATTGATCCGTGTTAAAATACCTACGAAAAACTGCAGGTTCATACTCTGTTTCTGTAAACCACTGAGGAGAAATAACAAAAACAGCTTGTTTATTTTCTAGCTCTGGCAATATTTGCTGCATACCAAAGTACTGATTTAAAGAAGCTGCTCCTGCTTGTCCTAAAAAATAGGGTCTATACGAACGATTGTACTTCTCCGCTAAAACAGCTGGATGCATACTATCGAATCGAATCCACTCACTAGAACCAAAAAAGGGAATGAATCGTAGACTTGGGTCCGAAAGAGCTCTCACTTTCTGAAATCTTTCTCTAAAACTTTGTGTACTAATCGCTGCTGCATATCGTTTTTCTTCTGATAAATTATAACTTTTACTAGTAGGATAAAAGAAAATGAGCAGACAAACCAACAAACCAGCTATCAAGACCGGTCCGAAGATCATCCATAAGCGTTTAAGCATTTTGTAGCTCCACAATACCAGCTATGATTTTATTGGCTGTATTCCAGTCGTCACGACCAAACTCTGTTACAGGGACACGAATGTCAAAACGGTTTTCAATCTCCACAATCAATTCAACCGTTCCCATACTATCCAAGACACCTGCGTCAAAAAGATCTTCATCCATCATGTCAGAAACATCTTCCATAAACAACTCATCAATAATTTCGATAACTTCTGATTTGATATCCATATTTTATTTCCTTTTATTTTTTAAACCATAGATCATTCAAGAATCCAGAAAAGATTAAGAATGACAGCATGACGACATGGAAGGTGACAACCATGCCAAGCAACTGAATCCAGCGATTCTCAGGTAGAGCAGGCTTCCCTGCTTTTTTCCGCTCCTTATTGAGCGTTTTTTTCTTGCGAATCCAAGCGTCATTGATGACCAAGCCCAATCCATGAAAGAGTCCATAGGCGATATAGTACCAGGTCACACCGTGCCAAAATCCCATAATCAGCATATTTACAATATAGGCCACGCTTGAGGTTACATTGCGATTCTTAAAGACCTTCTTTCTGGTCAACACCATCACCATTCGCATAAAGACAAAGTCACGGAACCAGAAAGAAAGACTCATGTGCCAACGATTCCAAAATTCCTTTAAATCCCTTGATAAAAAGGGCTTGTTAAAGTTGATGGGACTACGGATTCCCATCAAGTTTGAAATGGCCAAGGCAAACATAGAGTAACCTGCAAAGTCAAAGAAGAGCTCCAAACCAAAGGTATACATAACTACCAAGGCATAGGGGTTAAAGAAGCCACCTGACTGCAGGGCTAGATTCTTCAGAGGAGGTAGTAAAGTTTCTCCTAAAACATGAGCTAGGATAAACTTGTACAAAAATCCCCACATGATATAGCGAACAGATTCATCCAGCATATCCATCAACTCATCCCGCTCAGGAATGGTCTGATAATTTTCATTAAATCGCTTAAAGCGATCGATTGGGCCACTTGAAAAGGTCGGCATGAAGAGAAGGAAACGGAGGAATTCCCAGAGGGTAAAATCCTTAATCACTCCATCTCTCAGCTCAATGATAATCCCAACCGAACGAAAGGTCAGATAAGAAATTCCCAAAAAGCCAAGCAAAGACTGCGTTCCATTGATAGCCGGCTGCACCTTGACAAAGATAATCGGGAGGAGGGACAGAAAACTAACTAGGTAGAAGACCCACTTGCTATCCTTACTTTTTCGATAATGCTTGTAGAAGAGTACGAGCAATATTTCCCAGCACAAGTAAATACCCAAGGCAGCCAACTGATTAGTCTTCCCACCTACCAACATGGTGACGATAAAGAAGAGACTAACCAATACCTCGTACCAGGCAAAACGTTTCTTGAAAAATAGACCGATAAAGATGGGTAAGGTTGCAGCAATCACATAGACAAAATACTGAGGATTCCCATATGGCTCTAAATGAGGAAGCTGTTGAAAGAACTCCATCATCTTTTATTCACCTCGTTAATCAATCCTTTGATGTCAATCTTTCCATTTGGAGTCAGTGGCAAACTGTCTCGGTAAAGGAATTTAGACGGCATCATGTAGGACATCATGATGTCTGTTAAATCTTCCTTGATAGCCTTGGTAATATCGATATCACGCTCAAACTGCTCACGAACACCGTCTTTCAAGATGACATAGGCTAGAAGATTTTGCACCTTGTGGTCTTTATTATAACGTGGCACAGCTACAGCAGACTCGATAAAGCGAGACTTGTTGAGGTTTTGAGAGACATCTTCTAGCTCAATGCGGTAACCGTTGAACTTAATCTGGAAGTCCATGCGTCCGCCGTAGAGAAGTAAGCCTTCATCTGTCATAGTTCCCACATCTCCTGTATGGTAGGCTGGTAGACCTTCAAACTCAAAGAAGGCTTCTGCCGTTTTTTCAGGATTGTTCATATAACCTTTTGAAACGGCTGGTCCAGAAACAATGATTTCTCCCTGTTCGTCATTTGGCAATTTATTACCGTCCTCGTCAATGATAAAGGTTGGAGAATCAGCCTTGGTATAACCGATTGGTAGGCGTTTGAGAGTCGCTAGCATCTCGTCTGTCACAGCAACAGCTGACAGGGCTACTGTCGCTTCTGTTGGGCCGTAAGCATTGATAATACGGGCATTTGGGAAACGTTCGCGTAGTTTTTGAGCCGTTTTAACCGTCAATTCTTCTCCATCAAAGTAGAAATGCGTGATTCCAGGCATTTTCTCACTATTAAAGTCTTCTGACAACATGGCCATATCCGCAAAAGAAGGCGTTGATGTCCAGATAGCGATTGGCAATGAAAAGATGGTCGCAAAGAGTTGCTTAAAGTCCTGAGTAATAGCTGAAGGAAGGGCAAAAAGTGTACCACCCAGTGCCAAGGTCGGTGCCCAATACATGACAGACAAGTCAAAAGAATAAGGTGGCTGAGCCAGCATTTGCGGACGACTTGGCGTCGCAAATTCCTTGTCCGTAATCATCCAGTTGGTAAAGCTGAGGAGATTATCATGTGAAATCTGTACTCCCTTTGGCTTACCAGTCGTACCAGAAGTAAAGATAATGTAGTAGTTATCATCTCCCTTGACTGGATGCGTGATCTCATATCTAGACCCTTGAGCAAAGGCTTCTTGAACCTGAGCTAGAGTCATCATCGGCGTAGAAACCTGCTCCAATGGGAAGTCTGAAACGGCAATAATCAAACTTGGCTCCGCTACTTCTAAAATAGCTGAAACTCGCTCCAAAGCCGAATGGCTATCAATTGGAATGTAGGCATGACCTGACTTAGTCAGCGCTACAAAGGTTGCCAACATTTCATATTCTTGGCCTCCAAAAACAACCACAGGAGACTTCTTAGGCAAGCCTAGTTGGTCAATGGCTGCAGCCAAACTATCCGAATCAGCCTTTAAATCTCCATAAGTGTGTTCCTGCCCCAAAACATTGTAAACAGGATAGCTAGGCTGTGTCTGAGCAAAATGCTCAATGGTTTCAATCATATCTACTATTGGTTTATTTGACACAATAGGAATTCTCCTTCAAGTTAAAATTCATTATAGATAAAGCTTCCTTGACCCTGACCAAGATAGCTAAAGAAGTAAAGCAGCCCCAGAAAGATAAGAAAATACAAGGCTGTCCGACCAAGAAAGAGGTACAATTCTTTTCTCTGTTTCATCAAGAAAAACCATTCATTTCTGTAATTTTTGCTAAATAAGATAGACTCTTACTATAGTATTTTTCTACCATTGTACCACTTTATAGGCTAGTTTTTCAATTGTTTACCGTACATTTTCACTAGATTTCAGCTTATTTTAAGGGTTATGCGCTTTTTCTATGTATATTTCAAGTAGAGTGATACTGTTTCAAAACTCCATTTCATGAGAAAATGAAGGAAATCTTCCCATAATAAAACGCACGATATCAAGTTTTTTCAACACCTGATACTATGCGATTTGCTGATTTTTAAAGACTTTTTAACTAGTCTCTCATTTAAAATAATCTCGTCTGATATAAATTAAAATAGCTTCTATCACCAGACAAATGGCCGATATCCAAAAACTGATACTAATACCAAAACTCTCAGTAATATAGCTCATTAGCAAAACAAATACTGAAAATGCTAGTGTCGAAATCACTTCCAGAACGGAATAGACATTAACCAAGTTATTTTCCTCTACTGTTTCCTGAAGAAATACACTTTCAGGAACTTCTTTTAGCTGCGATAACATACCAACTAAAGCTGAAAATACTAAAAACATCTGTGCATTTGGCAAAAATAGAATAGTCAGCGTCACTATTGCCATGGCTATAAGAGAAAAAAGAATACTTTCCCATTTAGAAGCAAGAAACTTTTCAGATAGCCGAAAAGCAATTAAGCCACTAATTATAATACCAATAGAGTATGCTGTATTAGAATATCCCCAGTAACTTTCCGTTTCATTTAATAACTCAGTTACAAAGACAAGTATGATAGACGAAACCCAAATCGTATTTGAGAAAATTTCAAATAAATTTGCTGATACAAAAAGTCTTAATCTAGGATCTCTAGCAACTAACTTCCAACCTCTGAGCAAAATTTCAAGATTAGTTTCTGACTCTAACACCTCCACTTCAGCGTTAGGAAGAAATAACATCAGAAAGCTAGAAATGATATACAATATTAAAATGATAAACGTGGTAGGTAACAGACCAATTGTTGCAAATAAGAGTCCACCTAATCCCCAACCCACCAATTGAACAGCTTCACCACTCATTGACAAGGCTGAATTAGCCTTACCCAAATCGGTCGCATAGCGTGGCACAATAGCATAGGAAACAGGTGCTGCAAAACCATCTAATATTGAAATTGCCACAACAAATAGATAGGTTACCAAAGGCGCTACGGATTGCATTACGGTAAACATTCCTACCAGTATCGTTAATAATATAGTCTTTCCAAATTGGGATAAAGATAAAACCCTATTTAGCGCTATCCTTTTAGTAACTAAAGGAACTAAAAGACTCGCAACAAAAGAGGATATCCCTATTAAAATGGGAACTAGTGACGTGGCAATTACTGATTTTGAAATAATGTATATGTTAGCAATGATTGTTACTCTAAAGAAAATATCTGCTAAATTTGCAAACAATTGAGAGACTAACAACTTAATAAATGAATTAGACATGTAACGCTCCCATCTTAGTTACCAACTTTAGAATTAAAATTTGATTTTTAATATTTTAGCATAAAATAGCAGAAAACAAAAGTGAGGTTTTTGACATGAGAAAGCAAAAGCTATTGCCTTTATTCTTCCTACTTTTTGAAGAAATTATTATCGTTGGTGGATAGTACTAAGAGGTTATACTAAATGAAAAAAGCCTAAGATTTTCATCTCAAGCTCTTATCAACATAATTGTTTTCTAGATTAGAAAAGTGAGAATACAAGCACGGCCAAGGCTGCACCAATAACAGGTCCCACAACAGGGATCCAAGCGTAAGACCAGTCTCCGTCTCCCTTGTTTGAAATTGGGAGGATACTGTGCATGATACGAGGTCCAAGGTCACGCGCTGGGTTCAAGGCATAACCTGTTGTCCCACCTAGTGATAGACCGATACCGACAATCAAAGTTCCCACTGCAAAGGTTCCGATTCCTGCTTGAAGGTCATAAAGTCCCAAAGCAAAGATTGTCAATACCAATACAAAGGTGCCAAGGATTTCGCTAATCAAGTTTGATACAGTATCTTTGATAGCTGGTCCTGTGCTGAAAGTAGCCAAAATATTTCCTGCATTTTCTTCTGCCTCATAATGCGGCTTGAATTGCAACCAAACCAAAATCTGACCGAGCATAGCCCCTGCGAACTGGGCTAAGATATAAGGCAAAACGGAAGCCCAAGGTAAGTCACCTTTTAAAGCCACACCAATTGTCACAGCTGGGTTTAAATGAGCTGGACTGAGTTTTCCAGATACAAAGACTGCAACCGCAACTGCAATCCCCCAACCCATGGTAATCACAATCCAACCTGAGCTGTTGCTCTTGGTTTTAGGAAGAACCACACCTGCAACAACACCATTTCCTAGAAGAATCAGGATTAAAGTCCCTAGAAATTCTCCAAATAATTCATTCATCATCTTTCTGTCTCCATTAAAAAGAAGGGGCGGGCGGCAAGGAGTCCTGCCCTCCACCTCTTTTATTTTTTCTTAATTTTTTAATTCTGCTAAATCGTTGTTAGCGAGAGCCGCTTCGACATCCGCACGGTAGCCTGCTTTTTCTTCTTCTGACCAATCATAGAATCGTCCCATTTCATCCAAAACTGGCTCAACGATGCTATCCAAGCTATCACGCATAAAGAGCATGTGGTTGGTACGACGAAGAAGGAAGTCAACTGGGCTAAGAGCCAACTCATTGCGCATTGCATAGTGAAGGGACAAGGTATCTGCCAAGCTGAGTCCTGGTGCTTGTTCCAAACTATGAGCAAGAGCAAAGACTTTCGGTGCATTTGAACCGTAAAGATTTGCTAGGTAATGAGCTTCCTTGCTATCCAAACCACGTGACACTCCAAGTTGCGCAAAGGCTTCGATTTCTGAGTCCACATTTGCTGGGTTCAATTCCCCACCTGAAACAGGGTAAGTCTTAGAATTGATGAGTTTAAAGCTGCGATCAAATTCTGCTTTGAGGATGTCAACCACGCGCTCCATAGCTCCTTCAGCCATCTTACGGTAGTCTGTGATTTTACCACCAGCAAGAGTCAACAAGCCATTGTCATCTCGGTCCAAGCTAGAACCACGAGAAACTGCAGATGGGTCCAAATGTTTCTCAGATGTGCTGCTTTCAAGCTTGCTGACAGCAGCCTCAACATCTTCACGCGTTTTTTCTTTAGAGAGATAAGATTCAACAGTCGCAATCAAGTTGTTAAAGCTTTCATCACTGATGGTTCCGTTATTTCCTCCATTGTAGTCAGAAGCGCTATTGCCTGCGATCAATGGACGAAGACCTGCCCAGCTACTTTCAATATCATCAATGGTGATGTTGGCTTCTGGGAAGCGGTTGTTGACAATGCCAAGTAGATAATCTACATCTTCCTGAGTCACTTTTGGATGTTCCAAATCACCTGTGTAGTCTGTATCAGTTGTACCAAAGTAAGTCTTGTTTTCACGCGGGAGAACAAAGACCATACGACCATCTCCCAAACCAGTGTCAAAGTAAACTGGCTGCGAAACCTTGATCTTGCTTGAGTCCACTACCAAGTGAACTCCCTTAGTTGGACGCATTTGTGAGAATTGCGTTCCTTTATTAGACAAATTGCGCACCTTGTCGCTCCAAGGACCTGTTGTATTGATAACCAGACGGGCCTTGATTTCAAAGACTTGGTCTGTCAAGAGATCACGAGCTACAACACCTGTAATCTTGCCACTTTCGTCAAATAGGAAGCCTTCTGCCTTCACGTGGTTGGCAATGAGGGCACCGTCTTGGTTGGCACGTTTGATGTTTTCAATCACGAGACGTGCATCGTTGTTACGGAAGTCAAGGTAAACCCCACCTCCTACCAAACCTTCTTTCTTCAAGTTTGGCTGGCGTTCCAAGACTTCTTCCTTGCTCAAAACCTTGTTAGCAGCTGGTGTGTTGTTAACTCCTGCCAAGAGGTCGTACAAGTCCATAGCTACTTTCAGACGGAAGAGGCTAAAGGTCGCTCCATCTTCATCGTAAACTGGCAAGAGCATTGGGTCTGGTTTTGGAATATGTGGTGCGATTTGTTGAACTACAGCACGTTCTGAAACTGTATCTGATACCACTTCTACGTCGAATTGTTTGAGGTAACGAAGACCGCCGTGAACCAATTTTGTTGAACGGCTGGATGTTCCTTCTGCGAAGTCCTGCATTTCAATCAAACCAGTATCTAGACCACTAGCTGCTGCCTGCAAGGCTACACCAGCCCCTGTAATTCCTCCACCGATAATCAAGAGGTCCAAGGTACGTTCCTGCATTTTTTGAATTGATAATTCACGTGTTTTCTTTGAAAATTCCATATTTACACACTTTCTAACTAAGTCGCTTTATTCTTCCAGTATTATACTCTTCGAAAATCTCTTCAAACCACGTCAGCGTCGCCTTACCGAATGTATGGTTACTGACTTCGTCAGTTTCATTTACAACCTCAAAGCAGTGCTTTGAGCAACCTGCGGCTAGCTTCCTAGTTTGCTCTTTGATTTTCATTGAGTATTAGTCATCGATTTCCGCAAAGACTTGCGTTGCTTTTACAGCCTTCTTCCAGCCCTTGTAGAGTTGTTCCTTGCGAGATTCGTTCATCGATGGCTCGAAGAGCTCTCCTGTCTCATTCAAGAGTTTCAACTCATCCAAGTCTTTCCAATAACCTACTGACAAACCTGCTAGGAAGGCTGCTCCTAGGGCTGTTGTTTCCAAGTTTTTGGCGCGTGCGATATCGATTCCCAAAATGTCAGCTTGGAACTGCATGAGGAAATTGTTCATAGCTGCACCACCGTCTACTTTCAAGACTTGGATAGCTGTCTGAGCATCCACTTGCATGGTGTCGATGATGTCACGTACTTGATAAGCAATAGATTGCAAAGTCGCCTTGATAAAGTCTTCTTTACTTGTTCCACGAGTTAAGCCAAAGACAGAACCGCGAGCGTTTTGGTTCCAGTATGGAGCACCTAGACCTGTAAAGGCTGGAACGACATAAACTTCATCATTGTTGTGAGAATCACGGGCATATTTTTCAGATTCTGGTGAATTTTCAACCATGCGAAGTCCATCACGAAGCCACTGAATGGCGCTGCCTGCGATGAAGATTGAACCTTCCAAGGCATAGTAAACCTTGCCATTGATTCCGTAACCAATGGTTGTTAATAGGTTGTTCTCAGACAACTGCATCTCTTCACCAGTATTCATGATGATGAAAGAACCTGTTCCATAAGTATTCTTGACCATACCTGGTTCAAAGGCCAACTGTCCAAAGAGGGCTGCTTGTTGGTCCCCAGCCATACCTGAGATTGGCACTTCTCCACCGTAGAAATGGAATGGAGCTGTCTTACCATAGATTTCAGAGTTAGAACGAACTTCTGGCAACATAGCCTTTGGAATGTTGAGGATTTCCAAAATCTCATCATCCCATTTAAGTTCTTTAATGTTATAAAGCATGGTACGAGCTGCATTTGAGTAGTCCGTCACGTGAGCCGCACCGTCAGTCAATTTCCAAACCAACCAAGTATCGATGGTACCAAAGAGCAATTCCCCTTTTTCTGCTCGCTCTTGAGCACCTTCTACATGATCCAAAATCCAACGAACCTTGGTAGCAGAGAAGTAAGCATCGATGATCAAACCAGTCTTTTCATGGAATTTTTCCACATAACCTTGACTTTTTAGTTGTTCAGCCAAAGGAGCTGTCTGACGTGATTGCCAAACGATAGCATTGTAGATAGGGAGCCCTGTTTTCTTATCCCAGACGACAGTTGTTTCACGCTGGTTGGTAATCCCGATTGCTTCGATTTGATTTGGCTTGACACCACTTTCGATGAAAGCACCCGCAATAACTGACTGAACAGAGTTCCAAATTTCATTGGCATTGTGCTCTACCCAACCTGCCTGAGGGAAAATCTGGGTAAACTCTTTTTGACTCGAGCTAACTTTTTCTCCTTTTTTGTTGAAAATAATGGCACGAGAACTTGTAGTTCCCTGGTCAATGGCCATAATGTATTTTTCTTGTGACATGTGCTGTCCTCCTGATAAAGATCTTGAGGATGTTTCCTCTTTACACTAACTAGTATACAAAATAAAACGCTTTCTTGTTCATCAACTTTTTTTAATTTTTTAAAAAATGTGAGTAGATTGTGTGAATTTCACAAAAAAGACCTGGAACAACCAAGCCTTTTAAGTGAATAATAACTGACGAATCCCTGCCAAATCTTCCAAATCCAAGTCGTTTTTTAAATAATAAACTGGGGTCTGTTCCTTCTTATGAATCGGGTTATTGGTAACCAGCAAATCATAATGCCGAGTACAATCATAGGCTTCAATGGTAATAAAACGATTGTATTCCAAATACCGTTTCAAAATGGCTGCCATCCTTGAAAAGACAAGAAAACCAGATGTCAAATCCAGACCAATCCGCATATGCTGGCCACCATTTTCAGCCATATATTCGATTAACTGGAGCCATTCCCAGAGAATTTTCTTATCTAGATCTGTCCCCTGATGAAAGGCCGGTAGAGCATGAAAAATCTCCTCTGCCGTTCCCCTAAAATCATGTTCCATCAACAAATAAGGATGACGATTCTCTAACTGGTACTTGTAGCGGTCCTGTAAAATATAGCCCTTATAGAGATAGACTTGAGCACAAAGTTGACTGAGTTCATAGGTAACGTGATCCTCTATATAATCACCCAGCAACTCCTCCTTCTTCATTTCTTGAATCAATTGTGTCAGCAAATCTGCCAACTGCCCTCCAAAACCAAGGATATACTCCATAGTATGAAGAGGAAGAATGCGATGAGATAGGAGGAAAGAGAAGAAAATCATCATCTCCCCATCCTCAGTTCCTAGAGGAAGGTGTTGTCCAGCGCAAAAGGACGGAGCCTTTCGATGCAAACGAAGGTAGAAAATATTGTCAAAATACCCTCGCATTTTCTCTTCTATGACTTGAAACTGACAGGCATTGACCCGAAGACGCTGTTGACTGATATGAGTCCAGAGAACCAAGTCCAATTTCTGACCCGAAGACAAACTTGCACCGCAGATTTCTTCTAAAGTAGCAATCTCCTGTTTTCTCTCTGGTTTCTGCATGTGACCTTCCCATTCCTGACTCGACCAGACCTTGCGGAAAAGACAGAAATAGAAATAGCGAATCTGATGCTCTGGACCTCGCCAACGTCCATTTTGGATGGATAAGTCAAATTCTGACAAAATCTGATTCAAACTAGCTAAGTGGCGACCAAGCGTAGCCTCGCTAATCATCAATTCTTGAGCCAGCTGATGGGCTAAAAACTGTTGGTGGTAGAGAAGATAGACCAAAATCTGGTATTTAACAGCATTCTCCAAAAACAGGCTCCGAATATCTCTCCCCTTGGTAGCTGCACCGATCGACAGGCGCAGATTTTCATCTTCTAAGGAGATAGTCAGCTCTAAGCCACTGTTCAAAGCCTTGTCATTGAGTAGGGTGACATATTTGGTTAGGGTTGCTTTTGAAAATCCTGTTTCCTCCATTACAGCCTTGACGGTCGTCTGAGACTCTTGTAATAGAAAGGAAAGGATTGAAAATTGGCCAGATTCAGCCTTTTCCATCAAATCTCCTAAATACATTTGTTACCCCTTTCATTTTCTACCTTAAGCATAGCATAAATCTTACAAATGCTGAAATAATCTGTTTCTCTTTTTATTTTCATGCTAATTTCCCAGTCCATTATCCTAAAAATCAACAAACACACGGCTCCCTCTTTGGGCATTTTTATGCTAAAATAGTAGCTATGGATAAAATTATTAAAACTATATCAGAAAGCGGAGCCTTTCGTGCTTTTGTCCTTGACAGCACAGAAACCGTCCGCACTGCTCAAGAAAAACACCAAACCCAAGCTAGCTCAACTGTAGCACTTGGTCGAACTCTTATCGCTAGCCAGATTCTCGCAGCCAATGAAAAAGGAAACACTAAACTAACAGTTAAGGTGCTGGGATCTAGCTCCCTAGGTGCTATCATCACCGTCGCTGATACCAAAGGTAACGTCAAAGGCTACGTTCAAAATCCTGGTGTTGACATCAAAAAGACTGCAACTGGTGAAGTTCTAGTTGGACCTTTTGTTGGAAATGGTCAATTCCTCGTTATCACAGACTACGGTACTGGAAATCCTTACAACTCTATGACTCCCCTTATCTCTGGAGAAATTGGTGAAGACCTTGCCTTTTACCTGACTGAAAGCCAACAAACACCTTCAGCAGTCGGTCTCAATGTCCTTTTGGACGAAGAAGACAAGGTCAAGGTTGCAGGTGGTTTCCTAGTCCAAGTCTTGCCGGGAGCCAAGGAAGAAGAGATTGCTCGCTTTGAAAAACGCATCCAAGAAATGCCAGCTATCTCAACCCTTCTGGAAAGTGAAGACCATATCGAAGCCCTCCTCAAGGCTATCTACGGTGACGAGGCCTACAAGCGTCTTTCTGAAGAAGAAATCCGTTTCCAATGTGACTGTAGCCATGAACGCTTTATGAACGCTCTTGCTAGCCTTCCAAGCTCAGACTTACAGGAAATGAAAGAGGAAGACCACGGGGCAGAAATCACTTGTCAATTCTGCCAAACTACTTACAACTTTGATGAAAACGACCTGGAGGAACTCATTCGTGACAAATCTTAATACACCTTTTATGATTGGCAATGTTGAGATTCCCAATCGTACCGTTTTAGCACCCATGGCTGGTGTCACCAACTCAGCCTTTCGTACTATCGCAAAAGAGCTTGGAGCTGGACTCGTTGTCATGGAAATGGTCTCTGACAAGGGAATCCAATACAACAACGAAAAAACCCTGCATATGCTTCATATCGATGAAGGCGAAAACCCAGTCTCTATCCAACTCTTTGGTAGTGATGAAGACAGCCTAGCACGCGCAGCAGAATTCATCCAAGAAAACACCAAAACCGATATCGTGGATATCAACATGGGCTGCCCAGTTAACAAAATCGTGAAGAACGAAGCTGGTGCTATGTGGCTCAAGGATCCAGATAAGATTTACTCTATCATCAACAAGGTCCAATCTGTCCTTGATATCCCACTTACTGTCAAAATGCGTACCGGCTGGGCTGACCCATCTCTGGCAGTAGAAAATGCCCTCGCTGCTGAAGCTGCAGGTGTTTCTGCCCTCGCCATGCATGGCCGTACCCGTGAGCAAATGTATACAGGTCACGCAGACCTTGAGACCCTTCACAAGGTCGCTCAAGCTTTGACCAAGATTCCATTTATCGCCAACGGTGACATCCGTACAGTCCAAGAAGCTAAACAACGCATTGAAGAAGTCGGTGCTGACGCAGTTATGATTGGTCGCGCTGCCATGGGAAATCCCTACCTCTTCAACCAAATCAACCATTACTTTGAAACAGGAGAAATCCTACCTGATTTGACCTTTGAAGACAAGATGAAAATCGCCTACGAACATTTGAAACGCTTGATTAACCTCAAAGGAGAAAACGTAGCAGTTCGTGAATTCCGTGGACTCGCTCCTCACTACCTCCGTGGAACATCTGGCGCAGCCAAGCTCCGTGGAGCTATTTCACAAGCTAGCACCCTAGCAGAGATTGAATCCCTCTTGCAATTAGATAAGGCTTAAAATGATTCATACTGCTCTACTGATTATCGATATGCAAAAAGCATTTGATAACCCTATCTGGGGAGAACGGAACAACCCTCAAGCTGAACAACAAGCATTGAGGGTACTGGCATACTTTCGTAAACACGCTCTTCCAGTCTTACATGTTCAACACATATCTGACAATCCCCAGTCGCAATTTCATAACAAACAAAATCAAGAGTTTAAAAGTGGATTTGAACCAGTTACTGCAGAACCTATCTTTCAAAAAACGGTTAATAGCGCCTTTATTGGAACAAATCTTGAAACATATTTACGAACAAATCAGATTTGTCATTTAGTCCTTGTTGGTTTGACCCTGCCTCATTGTGTATCCACTACTACACGAATGGCAGCAAATCTTGGTTTTGAAGTCACTTTACTAGCAGATGCTACTGCCAGTTTTACCCTATCTAACAAAAACGGTCAGGCCATCTCTCCTGAGACTATCCATGAGATTAATCTCCTTTCTCTACAAGATGAGTTTGCTCAAATTCTTACTACAGAAGAATTTTTAACCCAAGTATAAGTATAAAATAATCCGTCAACTCTTATTGAGCTGACGGATTTTCTTTGATTGTAAAAATTCAAATAATGAGAGCTATTATTGACTCAAAGCAACACTGGAAACCTTACCATCCGCTCCTGTTGTAATTTGGATGACTTTTCCTCCACCAATTTTGGCATTATACTTGCCATCATCAAGAGTATAAGAATAGCCTTTGATAGAGTAGTTTTCCTTCTTGCCATCAGCAGTTTCTACTGTAAATTGACCACCTGATGAAACTGTGATAGTTTCGCCATTGGCTCCCTTCCAATTGCCCGCTGCAGCTGAGAAATCACCATCAACCATGGTTAAGACACCCTTATAGCGTTTATTTTGCTCTGCCTGTTTATCTTGAAGTTTGCGGTCAGTTGTAGGATCATAGCTTGATTGGTTAGACTGGGGTTGAGGAGCATGTTGAGTTGAAGGAGCCTGAGCAGGAGTTTGTTGACTAGCCGCCTGTTGATTAGCCACTTCTTGACCTTGTCTTTGCTCTGGTGCAGGTGCCGCTTGTGATGGCGTTGCAGTTGCTGAAGATTGATCAGTAGATGCCTTGGCCTTTTCAGATGAAGCTGAACTTGAGGACTTCTGAGTCTTGCTTTCTTTGCTAGCAGAAGCTGCTTTAGAGCTTGATGATTGACTTGTCTTAGCAGAACTGCTTGCTTGAGTTGTTTCCTTTTTATTTCCACAAGCTCCTAATAGCAAGGTAGAAGCCAATACAGTTGCTGTCATCAATTTGATATAGGTTTTCTTTTTCATTTTTCTACTCCTTTGTAATATTTTAGAAATATAAAGAAATCTTTTTGTAATATAATTGTAACATTGGCGTTTGAATATGTCAACAATTTATCTAAACTATTTTAAAAATCTTACATCATTTAGATACATTTACTCCTCCTACTCTTCTATTCGTAATAAAACAGAAAAACAGGAGATTTTCCTGTTAAAAATTTGAATTTATTTTTGTGTAATCGCTTGCACCTTTAAGTACAAAGGAATATAATAACATTGAAATAGAATATAGGAGGTGCACTCTTATGCTAAATAAGTATTGCAAGTATCTGCCTTGGGTGATTTTGGGAGCAATTGGCTCTTATCAATCAGCCGCTTACTATGCGCGAACTGCATTTGATGTGTTTTATCTGACTACAATCTTTTTGATTGTTTATATCGCTTTGTTATTTTTACATGAGAACTATCTCAAGTATCGATACAAGGACTTCTTTACTCACCTGTTGAGTAATTCTAAGAAAGATAGCCATCCCTAAAAACAGTCGCAACAGCAAAACCATTTCATGATGGTACATAAAGAGGTCGGGAACTTTGTCCCGGCCTCGTTTTTTATGCAATATCAAATTTTAACTGGCCTGCTTTAACACCAATCTTAAGTGTGCTGCCTGCCTCTAATTCTCCTTTGAGAAGAAGTTCTGCCAACTTGTCTTCCACTTCTGTTTGCAGGGTTCTGCGAAGTGGACGGGCTCCCATTTCTGGGTCATATCCTTGGTTTGCCAATAATTTCAGTGCGGAAGCTTGTAATTTCAAATCGATGCCTTTTTCAGCCAAACTTGCCACTAAAGGTTTGACCATAATCTTCACTACTTCCTGCATATGGTCGCTAGATAAGCTATGGAAGACCACCTTTTCATCAATACGGTTGATAAACTCAGGTCTATAAGCTTTTTTCAGCTCTTCAAAGATTCGTTTTTCCATATTTTCCTGGTCAAAACGAATGTCCTTAGCCCCAAATCCGACAGTCTTGTCATCCCGAAGGGCTGTCGCACCAAGGTTTGACGTCATGATGATAATGGTATTTGAAAAGTCAACCTTGCGTCCCTTGCTATCGGTCAAGACACCGTCATCCAAGACCTGCAAGAGAACATTAAAGATGTCTGGATGGGCCTTCTCTACCTCGTCAAAAAGGAGAACGGAATAGGGTTTGTTGCGAACCTTCTCGGTCAACTCCCCACCTTCTTCATAACCCACATAGCCTGGAGGAGCTCCGTTGAGACGGCTGGCTGCGAATTTCTCCATATACTCACTCATATCAAAGCGGATAAGGGCTGATTCGTCATCAAAGAGTACTTCTGCCAGAGCCTTGGCCAATTCGGTCTTACCGACACCTGTAGGCCCTAAGAACATAAAGGAACCAATCGGACGCTTGTGACTGCGAATTCCTGACTGGTTGCGGCGAATCGCACGGCTAATGCTTGAAACAGCTTGATCTTGCCCGATAACACGTTTATGGAGTTCTGCTTCCAAGTTCAAGTATTTCTTAGCATCTGTTTGCGTCAATTTTTGAACAGGGATACCTGACAAGCGACTCAAGGTGGTCAAAATATCAGACTCTGTCACCAAGTCTTTATAAACAGGTACTTCCTCTTCTTTAGCAATTAGTTGGGCTGCCTGTTTCCACTTGCCATCCATCAGAGCCTTATCAGCTGGACTCAAACCTGAATCGTCTGCTTTTACATGCTTAGCCTTATTTTGCACTGTTGCTGCCGCTTCATCTAAGAGGTCGATAGCAGAGTCTGGCAAGTGACGACTAGTCAAGTAACGATGAGCCATCTTGACAGCTGTTTCAACTGCTTCATCTGTGATTTGCACACGGTGATGTTTCTCATAAGTCGCCTTCAAACCCTGTAAAATGATCATACTGTCGGCCACGCTTGGCTCTTCAATCGTCACTTTCGCGAAACGACGAGAAAGGGCCGCATCTTTTTCGATGTGTTTTTGATATTCTTCCTGAGTGGTCGCACCAACCGTTCTCAAAGTTCCACGCGCCAAGGCTGGTTTCAAGATATTGGCCGCATCCAGAGTTGAGTCAATTCCACTACCAGAACCCATGATAGTGTGGAGTTCATCGATAAAGAGAATTACTTGACCATCTTCCTCAATATCCTTGATGATATTATTCATGCGCTCTTCAAAGTCACCACGGAAGCGTGTCCCTGCAACGACATTCATCAAATCCAGCTCTAACACGCGCATCTTAGCCATTTCCGCAGGCACGTCCCCACTAGCAATACGCTGGGCAAGTCCAAGCGCCAGAGCTGTTTTTCCGACACCAGCATCCCCAACCAAGACAGGATTATTCTTAGTCTTCCGACTCAAAATTTGAATCATACGCGAGATTTCCTTGTCCCGACCGATAACTGGCTCTAACTTGCCAGAACGCGCTTGCTCTGTCAAATCATGCGTATAGTCCTCGAGACCACCGCTTGGAGTCTGGGGCATGCCCATCATATTAGCCATAGAATTTTGCTTATCAGCTACTGTACGATGGCGTTGGCGTAAAGCCTTGAGATCTTCACGAGTCCAACCTGCTCGTTCTTCTAGATTTCGACGTAGGGCAGCAATCTTGACCTGATCTTTCTTGTCTTCATAAGAAAAACCAGCTCTCTCCAAGATACGAGTCGCCAAGGCATTGCCATCATGCAAAATCGCATAGAGGACATGCTCTGTCCCTAGCACCTTAGCATGGACCACTGACGCTACATACTCTGCTTCGTCAAAAAGGACCTGCAAACGATGAGAAAACGGCAATTCCGTAAAAGTTTCATCCTGGCTATAGTCTGTTTCAGTCAGTTCCAAAGCCACCTCTTCTAAACGGTCCATCTCATACGGATAATCATTTAAAGTGGCCCCTGCCACACTATAACTGTGATTGGACATGGCAATCAACAAGTGCCAAGACTCTAGGTAACGAGCTCCAAAATGGCCAGCCACCATGTAGGCACTTTCGATACATTCATTCAATGCTTTTGAATAGTTCATCTTACTTCCCTTTTCTATCTACCTCTTGTATGACTTGTCGTAGCATGTTTGCTCGAAGTACTGGTGCTTCTTCTCCTAGAACGCGATCTAAAGCTACTGATACTAACAAATTCATCTCCTGCTTGCTCATCAATTCCTGCTCAACCAAAAGCTGCAGAATATCCTCATAAATTTCTTGACTGACCCGCTCACCAATCGAATAAAGCAACTCTCTGAGCATTTCGTGATGACTAGAAAACTCAATCCGCCCTATACGAATGTAGCCTCCGCCACCACGCTTACTTTCAACCAAATAGCCTCTACTTTCCGTAAAGCGTGTCTTAATCACATAGTTGATCTGACTAGGAACAACCTGAAAGGTATCTGCCAACTGACTCCGTTGCAACTCCACAATTCCAGATTGATCTAAAATCGCCTTGATGTAGGCCTCAATATGATCCGATGTATTTTTAAATCTCATTATAAACCCACCTCTCTCTTTAAACCTTGACTATCTTTGACTATACTATCATTTAACACTCTATAAGTCAAATTTTTAGAGCTCAGCCCTTGAAAATACTGACTTTCTTTAAAAACATTTAGGCATTAAATCGCCTTAGTTTTTCTTGAAAGTTCCTAAAAAAGTCCACAAAAAAGAGCCCTAAAAAGGGCGTAATATTGATGAGTTCAGCAGGCAAGAAACTAGCACGGTCAGACGTGCTTTTTTTATTACCTGGTAATATTATAGCATATCCTCTCAAACTTATATATAACCAGAATCCCGCAAAAGAAAAAGATAAAAGCATAGAGGATAGGGAAAAAGCTGTTCTTACTTTTATTTTATCAAATAGCAATATGAGAAGCAAGGATAAAAAGCCCTCAGAAATAAATCTAAGGACTTAAATAACGATGTGTTGGTTTGCTCACTTAATTAGTCTACTTAATACTATTCAATTATAGTTTACTTTGAAATGTTCTTAATCCTTTCTGTAAATTTTTGAATCGCATTCAGTTCTGCAGGTCTTAAATGAGGGTACGCCTTAGTCCTCCCCCCATTTCGTTTAATATGTCCAAATTCAAGTAAATGAGTAAGAGAGCCGTATTTAAAACTATATACGACCCAAACTCCACTTCTCACTCTTTTCTTACGCCATCCTTTTGAATATTTACCTGTTCTTTTAGGGCTAGTTTCCTTTAATTCTTTAACTGTTTCTTTAGCGACTTGCTCCGCAATTTTATCAACTTCTTCATTAACCTCTTCGCAATATTCTGCTAAAATATTTGCTAATTGTGCTGCTAAATCCATTTTCTAAAAACTCCTTCTATTTTTTTAAAATATCAACTTTTTACCCCCTTTTTGGTTGACAGCTTCCGACTTGGAAAAAGTTACCGCTCCCGGTACCTAAAATCAACGAAAATGCTTTACAAAGTGGGGGGGAGTGTCAATATCCTTTCAGTTCTATAAATCTTTTAGCAATTACCTTTCTACGGCTATTTATATAACGGGTAGTTTTATTTAGTTTCTCTGCCACGTCTTCCCAAGTCGCACCAGCTTCTAAATATCTCATTTTAAAAATTACTAGATCACTTTCAATTAAGTTTTCCATCAAGGTATCTACAACTAGTTTGAAGCCTTCTAAATATCTTAGTGTTTGGTCTTCTTCAATTCTAATGATTGTCGCTTCAGTAGGACTAGATACTGTCTTGCCTTTCCCACCAGTATAATCTTCAGTGCTATGTTTCTTATTATGTATCAGTTCCTGTCTTCTCAAATAAATTTTATTAGCAAGCGTTCTATATCGTCCTAACTCAATATCTATCCCGTCCAGGTCTCTGTTACTCAACTCGTACATAGGCAAGTACCTCCACTTAAATTTAAAAATTTTTTTATCTTGCAATTTGTCAAATTGTAAATTCTGTCAAACTGACAAAAAGCGCTAAAAGCCTTCCAACACTCCACTTACCAGGTATCATTGTTTTAAGTTTGACAACTCTTCAGTATGACAAGTTCAAGGGAAATTTCTTTAATTTATCCCCTCAGTTTCTCATATCTTACATTCTGTGAAACTCACCCCATTCTGTAACCCCCTGATATACCTTGCTTTCAAGCTATTACTTCTTTTCAGTTTATGCTTACTTTGTTATGTGAAACTTAGTAAAGCATAAAAGTAGGACTAGCGATATTTCTTTTGTTTGAGCCATATATCACTAGCCTTACTTAATTTGTTCCCTATTTTTCTAAATACTCTTTAATGTCCCGATATTCCTTAGAAAAATCCATCCACCCGCTAATATCAGGGTTTAAGAATGGTAAGACAGTAAGCGGACTTACTTCCGTTCGATATAGCAATAGAGAATGTTTCTGACTTATTTCTCTGACTACACCTGTATGGATTTCTTCCACATCCTTCTTTAATTCTTGAATTTCATCATATGCGTCCAGAATTTGTCTAAGTTTCTTCCGGTACTGTTTATAGATCTTCTTAGTTTCCATCCGTTGCTTAGTTTCTTTAAAAATGTATTCAAAGATGACTGCCTTAGCTTCTGAAAAATCACTATCAAATTTTCCCTGAAGGCCATTAATAGCTTTTTCCATCTTTTCCAGCTGCTCTAAAGATTCTAAGTTATTTGACAAAAAAGAATCTATGTTCTCAAATGAAACTGCTTGATTGCCTAACAGGCTTTTCCTTTTTTCGCTTAACTGTTCTCGTGCTGAATTAATCTTACTTTTTTTATTATCTAAATCATCCAGTGTATCAAATACTTGATTAATATCCATTTCTTTCTCCTAGTTCCATTGAATAAAGTAACCACAATCTTCTTCAACTTTTTTTACATCAAATCGGGTATGTAAAATCAACCGTTTCCCAAAATAGTCATTCGCATTCATCCAACTAAGTGTATCTTTCTTGCGATCAAACAAAGTAACAAAGTTTTCTAGATCTCCGATAAAGCCTTTTTTGTCACCTTTATTCCCTAATGTTGTATCATCTACAATTAAAAAGTTATCTACAAAGAATGTTTCACTTGTCCCTGTCTCTTTATCAACTTTAAGAAGATAATTTCCTGAAGTGTCTTTCATTTTTTCTAAGACACTAAATAGTGATTGACTAACAACCATAGATACATTGCGCTCTGGATTGATTAAAGAAACAATAGATTTCAAGTCGTCCATACTTGTAGCAGTCTGCACTTTCGCAGTTTGGAGAATTTTCCCAATCTCTCTATTTCGTGTTCTACGTTTTAATTTAATAATCTTCTTACCAAGAAAATCCGTTAAATTATATTGGCCATCATCTAATTGTTCCTGTGAAAAATCAAGTTTTCCACTGAATAATTTAACTAAGTAATCAACGCTGATAGTTTTCTTTTTATCTGCTTCTGTTCTCTCAACCGAATTTTCGCTAACTTCTTGTAATGAATCAGATTCAAAGTCAGTTACTTCATACTTCCCACCACGAGTACGAGTCTCAATAACATTTACTAGATCAACCAATTCTTTACGTTGATGTTCATCTTCGTAACTATCAAGGATTGGTTTTTCAATGAGTACATGATTATTTTCTACTTTCATTCCCCTAGTGTTATAACCTGTACTTCGGATATAAGCTTCTAGATTTTCTTTTTGTTTAGCTAAGTTATTTGTCATTTTTTTGCTCCTTCATCTTTTAATATCTGATTTTTGTTTATAATTTTTTCTAAAATTCTTAGCTCTTAGCTTTTCTTTTATGACTCTCCGAGCCTTTAGAATCATTTTTTCTAGATTTTGATTTGTCTTGTTTTTTAGCATATTTTTCTAGTATTTCTTGTTTCCGTTGTTCTAAGCTATCATCTTCTTTTTTACACTGAGAAAAGATTTTCTTTCTTTTATCTGGATCCATAGAAAACTTATTGGCTACTACATACCCTAAAGAAGTATCTCCTGACATCTCCCTCACCCCCTTTCTATGCAAACAAAAAGGGACATACCACTAGCATTATATGCTTACGGTATGTCCCTGAGTTGTTCTCAATAGACTTATTTTTTAGTTTCTTTTTTGACTAGATGAGTAAATTTCCCATCTGAGTAGAATAAAGTAACTTCTCCAAACTTTGGAACTTTTTCTATCTCTATTATACCACATTTTTCGTAGACAACAAAGCCTTTTTCTGTTGAAAATCGCATTTTATCATCATTCATTGATATTCTCCCCTCACTGTATTTATAGTGTATCTCTTGTCTTTGATCGTGAAAGCCTTGAAAGTGTTCCCTTCTAAACCTTTCAAAATTCTACTTGAATTTCTAGCATTGTATACAGTCCGCAGTTCACTACTATCTAGGTTCGTGTTGAAAATCGTAGTTTCTCGATTATTGATAATATCAAACAAGAAATCCTGTTCCCAATCGCTCTTAGGGGTTACCGTCCCATTTTTTGCCCCCAGGTCATCAATGATTAGAAAATCAACATCAACAAGCTTTTTAACCGCCTCATACTCTGTTAAGTTTGCATTTCTGCCATAAGCCCAGCCTTCTTTTATCTGCTTGATAATCTCGGTTAAGCTGACAAACAAGACACTCTTAGGCTCGTTCTTCTCTCTGAAGCTCTCATTGATTTCTTTGGCCAGGGCAAGAGATAAATGACTTTTTCCTATTCCTGTGCTACCGCTGATTAAAGTATTTCCTGTCATACCTGCAAGGTACTTCTGGGCTTGCCCCTTTACAAACTCTAACATCTGACGCTCCTCTGTCGTCTTAACAAAGAAATTATCAAATGTCGCTCCTTTCAACTCGTTAGGAATCGTACTATCACGCATTAAGACATCATAAGTTTTAAAGTAAGCTTGCCTGTCCTCGAACTGCTGCAATAGGTCTTTCTCTTTCTGTTTAATCTCTCCCTTCACGCACTCCGGACAAAATGCTTGTACTTTTCTTTCTGAACCCCCTAACACTGGTACAGAAATTTCCCAATAATTTACCTGGTGAATATCGCAAACTTTATCCGATATTTTTCTATTATTAAATTCTTTAAATTGTTCCTTCATCTTTGCAACTCCTAAAATGGTAGGTCTGGGAAGTTGTCTTCTGACTTCCCTTTTATGGTTTTAGGCTTTTGATTCAAATAACCGTCAAACTTAGATCCGAAAAGTGTTTCAGGTCTCAGATATTTAGAAAATTCAGGACTATCCTTCCATTCTGCCGTTTTAATATCTATCACCTGTTTAAAATCTTCAAGTGTATAGCCTTCTTTGAATCGTGCTATTATCGGCTTCAAATTTTTGTCCAAATATTTATAATTTTTCCCTACTGTATGATTCAGATAAGCTAGAGGGATTCTTATTAAATACTTCTCAGGATGTCCTTTAGTTACTTCCTCAGTCATTATCGGAGTTAACCAATTTGGGAAAGTAAAGTCAGGTTTACCTGACAATATATATTCTTTATATAACTCTTTATCTGACTCTTTCTCTATCTCTATCTCTGTTGGACATGAGTTGGAAATAGTCTTTTTATTTTGGACATTCTCCAATTTTGGTATATCTTGACTATTTTTTCTTTGGTCTCGCTTATATTTTGCCCAGTTTGTTTCACTCTCAACCATGGCTTTTGCTTGTGATAATGTAGCATGGCCATCATCGTCTATCTGAATCAGTCCACATTTTGTAAAATATGCAACTGTCATATTTATATCATCTTCAGAAACATCAAGTTTTAAAGCTAATTCCTGTACCAAGCTATCAAAATATCCTTCATAGTACAAAATACAATCATCTTCTAAACTTTCCAACATAAGACGGATATAAATAACTGTCATAGTGTAGCCACCAGGCATATTTTTAAGTCGTTTAATAAAAAGATTATCAAAAAACTTCTTGTCAACTTTTAACCAAAAATATATTTTAGTCTTTGCCATCATCTACCCCCAAAAACTTTAAAACGTCTGAGATTTTATAATACGCTTTTCTAGTATCTTCAATAGGCGGTATATACTGTGGTAGTCCCGCACCTTCCCATTTTATCAAGGTTTTATCTCCTATGCCCAGTTCTTCCTTTAGTTCCACCTTGCTGATCAAATCTAATCTTTTTTGAGGTACTTTCTCATGGCTTTTTAAATACCGTTCCACCGCTTCCAAAATCTTAGACTTTAAATCTTCAATCATTTTTTCAAACATCTTAGTACCCCCATGGCTTAACCGCTGCAAGCTGAATATATCGCCCATAATCAGGGCTTAAATCCTCGCTAGTCGTTTCAATCGTCTGTGTACTTTCTCGCTCGATTTGGGCACTTTTTTTGCGGTCTCGGCGGTTTAGATAAAGTAGTAGCAAAGTAAAGACAATAGACTGCGTATTGCTTAAATCTAGTTCATTCATGCTATGCCCTCGCTTGGTAATTCTTGATATAATTCACTTGATAGCTGTGCTTCATCTTCAGAAAGTCGTACACCTCTTCTGGAGTTACTTTATCATCTAAAAAGTCAATGATGAACTGAAAGAGGTTCGGGTTTCTATCCTTGATTTTAGTCATTAGCTTGTCAAATTCTGATCGTGTCATGTTATCTAGATCTAGAGTCATATTATTCTCCATTAGCCTTTCCTTGTCCTTTTTCTTGCCTGTTTTCTATATGGTATGCTTCACCACTCCAAACGCTGGGCGTTTGCCCCAAGTTGGCGAACGCATGTAGTGATGTTTCGTGGGTAATCATCCTCATTTTCGATAAACAAGTGCTTAGAATCGCCGTGTCAGCACTTGATTTCAAAACCTTTTCTAATTGCTTGCCTGCTCTTCGGTTTTTCGTTTGTATTTGATAAAATAGCTGTTTTCTGCTATAATCGGAGCATAGAAAAAATTTCTATATCCTTAATCTTGTCGCTTGCTCTCCTCGGTCAAAATTTGAGCAAGTGATTTTTTTATTTTCTTTTTGCATGATTACTACCTGACTGTGCTTTATAAAGCAAGTCTTTACTTTCGATAAGATCTAGAATCCAACTGAATCCCTGCTCCACCGTTTCAAGAAATGCGCCCAGATCTTCACTGTCCAAGTTCTCGTAGTTCATACAAAGATATTCGGCTAGTTGTCTGTCTTTCTCAACTAGCTTTTTAAAATCCTTGGGATACTTAGGAATTTCTAACCCCTTGGCATTTGTAACTGTCTTAAATTCATTTTCCATTTTCTATACTCCTATACTTTAAAAATTAATTCCTTAATTTCTGAATACCCCCTATTCAAGTTAATCATAGCTATTGCCATATCTTCCAAGCGCTGATAGTTTGCCAGTTCATCACTGGTTAAACTGTCAATACCGTTTCCACTTTCTCGCTCTTGCATGAGTTGAGACTTGTTTTTCCCTGTAGCTCCCTTTAGCAGTAAGTTTGTAAGGGTACTATAGGCATGCTTAGGTGCTTTCTCCCATGCTTGGATAGCTTCGGTTAATGTCTTGCGCTTTGGCTTTTCCAGTTCCCTTTGAAGATAGCGTTTAGAAAGTTCATCACGCATTTCAAAGAATGCTTTGACTAGGTTCATTTTGAATTGCCGTACTGGTTCGGTATTCTTTAGATAAGTGATCAGCAAGGTAGCTTGTTGCTCATTCAGAAGATAGATTTTTTTCGGTTGCCCTCTCTTATCTAATTTATGGATTTTAAATCCAAGTATTCCCAACGCTTCAAAATCAGCTTTATTGTCTCTGACTAAGCGTGTAATAGTATGGTGCTGTACTTCAGCACATTCAGCGATAATCTCGCTCGTAGTATACGGCTCTTTCTTGCCGTCCATGTAAACCAGTTCCATTGGTTCGCTCCTTTCTTCTTTTGTCAGTGCTTGCCACCTAAAACAGTACCAAGGTAAAGCATTAAAGTAGGGTAAAATCGGAGAATATGAACCCCTACAAACCCTTGATACTGCTATAGGTAACAAGCAAATTACATTAGCGAATATTTAGCTAGATCCGTTTATCATTCCCCAGTGGTAAAGCACCACATGAGAAATCTATAAATGTAGAGTAGTATTACGATTGGTTCGCTCCTTTCTAATAATCTTTGGCAAGCCACTCCATAACACTAGCATATATTCTTTTGGGCGCTTTATAATCTCCCTTCAAAATTTTAGGAACTGTTCTAGACGCTACACCAATTTCTAGAGCTAGTTCATAATTTTTTAGTTGCAAATCAGCTTTTTTCCTCCTTAATGCTTTCGCCTGTTCTTGTGTGATAAGCATTTTTCTTTCTCCTTTCCCTTTTTTATTCTCATTTCAAGAACAAATTGATTATATAATCTTATTTTGAGAATGTCAAGCGTTTTTGTTCTTTTTTTGAGAATTTTTTGTAGATAATATTTTTTTACTATGATATAATCAATTCAAAAAGTACTTGAATTAGGTGGTATCACATGAAAATTAAACTTAAAGAACTGAGGGAGAAAGAAAAAATATCTTTAAATAAACTCAAAAACATTTTGAAAGAAGAATACGCTATAACAGTATCCGATAGTCAACTAATGTACTACGAAAATGAAATTAGAAAACCTAGAGATGAAAATATATGGTCAGCTTTAGCTGATCACTTCGGAGTAAGTGTCGCTTACTTATTAGGGCACGAAGATGAACAAAATATTTTAAAAATAATCCAAAGTAACGAATTTAAAAAATTACTTAATGATATAGATATTGAAAAAATAAATGAACTTAGTTCAGCGTACAAAAACGTTGAAGAACATATAAATAATCCTGTAAAGTATAACAATTTTGGAAAAGGATTGCTTAATCATATCCCATCGTATATGTTTACAATTGAAGAACTAATAAATGCTGATAAAGAGAACAATACAAATTTTGCAGATATTTTAATCAACTATATTTCTTTAAATGACTATGATAAAAAAATAGCTTTTGATTTAGTTCAAAAACTATCTGATAGAGACAAAGAAAAGGAGTAAACCCCATGGGATTTTTTGACACTGTAAAACAAGAAGGAAGCTTTTCTACTGCATCTGAAGTAAATGGACTACACTACGTTGTACTCCAGGTAACTTTAAAAGAAAAGTTTTTCGGTACTGGATCAGGAAACCTTACAGAATTAGAAGATGTTATCAATAAACAAGCTTCAAAAGGCTACCGCCTGCATACAATCACAACCGCCAATGGTGGAAGTAAAGGATTAGGTGGTGGTGACCGTATCCAAGCCACAATGGTTTTTGAGAAAATTCTATAAAAATTCCCCATCTTTTATTAGAAAACATCAGCATATAGGAGGCTACTTATGAAAAAATTACTAAGCACATCAGCTATTTTACTTTCTGCTACCGTTCTAGTAGCTTGCTCTAACAATCAATCAACTACCAAAGATAGCTCGGAGCAACCAAAAACGGAGCAAAAAAATACTACTTCAACAAACACAAAAGCCAAAGTAGATAACAGTAAATACGATGATCTAATTTCTGAAATCAAATCAAAATTAGATCCTGAATCAACTGGCGCAATAAGCGTTAAAATTCAAAATAACGTACTCGATTCAGATTCATCCGAACCACATGATACAATCATGATTTTGCTAACTGGAACGGCTAAAGATAACGCAAAAGAGACTATGACCGCAATCAATTCAAATTCTGCTACAACTAATCAGCAAAATGCAATTACCGTATTTCGGATGTCTATATCTGAGTTTGCTAAAAAATTACCAGACGACAATACTACTCTTTCCCTTGGGTATGAAAAATCTGCTGATCAATACGACTTAATCGCAAAATCTTCAAAACAAAAAGATTTTATCCCTGTTGGAGAAATCATCGTAAATTAAAAAACTCCCCCATATTCGCCAATAGAACCCCTCTTTCAACGGTCTATTGTGCAAAAACAGGGGAAATTGAAGAATAGAAAACCAATTTTACAGACTAAAGTGCAAAAAACGGCAAAATTGACAAATAGAAAAAGACAAGCCTGCTACCGCTAACTTGTCTGACAATGCAATAAAAGCAACGTTCCCAGCGTTGAGATTTTTCTATACTCAAAAATTTTTAAAAAACAAACCAAAAAGATTGACAAAAACTAAAAATTACAGTATTATTAGGCAATGAGAAGAGTTTCTGCTCCCAAGGGAACAGAGTACGCGAAACACTGCCTAGTTCTACTAGGTGGTGTTTTTGTATACAAGGAACATATATGAAACCATTTCAAACATTAGATGAACAAATAAAACTTCTCCAGTCTAGAGGTTTAGAAATAGATAACATAGAAGAATGTAAAAGATACCTTCTAACTAACAACTATTACAACGTCGTCAACGGATATAGTAAATTTTTTCAAACATCAAAAGATAAATTTATAACTGGTGCAGACTTTAGAGAAATAGCTGCAACACATTTTTACGATAAAGAAATTAAATCAGCTTTTTTAAAAGCAATTATAGATGCAGAAAAACACTTTAAATCCGTACTAGCATATCGTTTTTCAGAAGCATATCCAAAGCCATACTCTTATCTAGATATTAATAATTTTGAAACACAAAAAGATGCAAAAAGGCTCGCACAAATTACAAATTTAATCAGTATATTAGCTAAAATACTCAATGATTATAATAGGGATAAGCAAAACAATTCTATAAAACACCACTATAAACAACATGGCGTTGTTCCTTTCTGGGTTATCATCAATGAACTTACATTAGGGCAAGCATTTAACTTTTATAGAAATCTAAACACTGATATAAAAAATCAAATAGCTAGAGATTTATCACCATTCTTACAAGAAAATATTGAATACATCCAAAATAGACCTAGTAAAGACCTTTTAAGTGGAAAGGCTTTAGAAAGTATTATTAAAAATATACTAGAAATTAGAAATATCACTGCTCATAATAATAAGCTTTTCAATTATAAATGTCGTGAGAATCTTCCACAACTAGCTTATTTCCACTATTACAATAACAATGCTAATACTTCAAGACAATCTGTATATTATGTTTTTCTTGCCTTGCAATGCCTACTTGCGTCCACACAATACGCTCAATTACATAACACTATTATAAAAAGAACCAAAGCTCTAAATAAAAAAGCTCACTCCATTGAAGCCGGCATTGTATTGGATACACTTGGATTTCCGAATAATTGGTATAATATCACCGACACATTAAGATAGAACTACTTGCAATATATGGGCATTTTCAAGCCCCATATCCGCCTTGTTTCTTATTCTGGCACATTTGGCCGTCTGACTGCTTAAAATCGAAAATCGGGGCATTCTCGTAGCTCCTCGCATGGTATAAACTCAAAACCTTTTCTAATTGCTTGCCTGCTGATGGAAAAAGGAGTTAAAACCATGAAAATTACACAACACATGAAAAAAGACGGATCAGCAGTCTACCGCTCTAGTATCTATCTTGGCATTGATTCTGTGACTGGTAAGAAGGTCAAGACTACCATATCAGCACGAACAAAGAAAGAACTCAGAAACAAGGCCACCCAGGCTAAGGTAGAATTTGAGAAAAACGGCTCTACACGGAAACAACGCTCACATATAACAACCTATAGCGAACTTGTGGACTTATTCTGGCAAACCTACCAGCATACCATAAAAACTAATACGCAGATAAAGATAAAAGGTTGCTTAAATAATTACCTCTTGCCCTCATTTAGTACTTACAAACTAGATAAACTTACTCCTGTTATTATCCAAACTCAGGTAAATAAGTGGGCGGATGAGTACAATCAGGACGGAACAGGATATAAAGAATACAATCATCTTCATGCCTTAAATAAACGTATTCTACAGTATGGAATTTCTATTCAAGCATTAGACAATAACCCTGCTCGTGATATTGTTATTCCTAGAAAGATAACCAGAGATAAACAAGAAATTAAATACTTTCAAGATCAGGAACTTAAAAACTTCCTCTCCTATCTCGATAACCTGGAGAATACCTTTATCAATTTTTATGATACTGTGCTTTATAAAACGCTCCTAGCTACTGGACTGCGCATCCGTGAATGTCTGGCCCTGGAATGGTCTGATATTGACCTGCAGAACGGAACGATCGATATTAACAAAACACTCAACATTTTAAACCAGGTAAACAGTCCTAAGACAAAATCAAGCTATAGAGTTTTAGATATCGATCATAAAACAGTGCTCATGCTTCGTCTCTACCGAGCAAGACAAGCAGAAAATGGTAGAAACATTGGCCTAACCTATGAGAAAGTATTCTCTGATAGCTTTGACAACTATGTCAATACTCGAAAGGTTGATTATCGCCTACATAAGCACTTAAAAAGCGCTAACTGTACTGATTTAGGCTTTCATGCTTTCCGACACACTCACGCTAGTATCTTGCTTAATGCCGGTCTACCTTACAAGGAAATACAGACACGGCTTGGCCATGCAAAAATATCTGTAACTATGGACACTTACAGCCATTTATCACAAGAAAACCAAAAAAGAGCAGTCTCATTCTTTGAAACTGCCCTCGAAAAAATAAAAAGTTCTTAAAAAAGTCCACAAAATAAAAAAAGCGATACATAAAACCTTTATGTATCAACGATTATAGAATGATTTCGGTATAATTGACTATTATACCGAAATTTTCTCATTTTTAAAAGAAAAAGGGCGCTAGTAAAGGATAATCTTCACCAACTCCCTATTTTTCTACTTATCTAAGCCTAATTCTGCCAAAATTTGACGTTTGTAGGCAATCTTTTGGACTTCCTTGTCCTCATCTTCAGACCAATCTAGTTTAATTTCTGAAACAATCTGCCCAGGGCGATTTTTCAAGATATAGATGCGGTCGCTGAGACTGAGGGCCTCCTCGATACTATGCGTGATGATCAGGGTTGTTAGCTGCAACTGCTTGTGAATCTCCAGATACCAAGCGTGGAGTTCCATCTTTGTCATCTCATCCAAGGCGCTAAAGGCCTCATCCAAGAGAAAGAGCTTGTGACCGAAAAGGTAGGTTCGGAGCAAGGCCACACGCTGGCGCATCCCACCACTAAGTTCATGAGGATATTTGTCCCGTACCGCCGTCAACTGGAAGGTCGCAAGGATTTCATCCGCGCGAGCAATGGCCTCTGCCTTATCCACTTTTTGAATCAAGAGAGGCAGGATGATATTGCCAAGCACCGTCTTGTGCTCCAAGATCAAATCCTTTTGCAACATATAACTCACGCGCCCCTTAGGATTTTCCTCTCCATCAAGGACAATTCGCCCTGACTGGACTTCTAAAATCCCCGCAATTAAGTTGAAAAGCGTAGTCTTACCAACACCACTTGGGCCTAAAATAGAGACTACTTCACCTGAAGTGACTTTCAGATTGATATCCTCTAAAATCCTCTCCTGACCATAGGCATAGCTTACGTGTTCTAGTCTAATTTCTGTCATTATTTCACAAATTCGTTGGTGAAGCCTTTGTCTGTCAAGTCTTCTTTAAGGATACCATTTTCTTTATCCCATTTGTAGAAGGCATTCCAGCGAGCTGCATCAAATTGTCCCCATTTTTCCTTGTCGCTTGCGTATTCTTTTGACAAGTATTTTTGAGATTCGATGACAAAGTCACGTTTTTCCTTGAGTTCAGGTGCATTCTTGATGAGGATATCTGCTGCTTCCTCTGGATGCTCCATAGCGTATTGGTAGCCTTTTTTGATAGCTTGGATGACTTTGCGAGCTTCTTCTTTGTTGTCTTTCAAATAGTCGTTGTTTGCGATGATAACTGGTGAGTAGTAGTCAAATTCTTTAACGTAGTCTTTCAAGTACATGAAATTAGCATCTACACCTTGAGATTTTGCAAGGATACCATCCCAACCGTAGTAGATCCAAGCAGTATCAAAAACTCCATTGGCAATCGGTGTGATTGAGTTTGAGTCGTTGTTCGGTACTTTTTCAACCTTCTCAAAGTCTCCACCTTGTGATTCTACTAAAGTCTTCAACATTGCAAGCTCAGTTGGGTCATTCCAAGTTCCGTATTTCTTACCAACCAAGTCTTTTGGACTAGCTACATTGTCAGATTTACGAGAAATAATTCCTGATGTATTGTGTTCAACAATAGCTGCAACGGCAGTAATTCCTGCACCTTTTTCCAATTTTTTAGCCATGTAGTCTTGGAAATACACTGCAAATGGTGCCTTACCATTAATGACTAAGTCAGAAGAACTTTCTTCTGGTGGCAATTTCAAATCAACATCTACTCCAGCTTCTTTGAAATAACCTTTTTCCTTGGCAACATAAAGTCCTGTGTGGTTAGTATTTGGTGTCCAGTCTAGGATAAAGTCAATCTTCTTGAGTTCTGCTTCTTTATTGTCCTTAGAAGCAGTTCCTTGACCACAGGCCACAAGCACAACAGCTACAAGAACTGTTACAAGCGTTAAAAACACTTTCCATGTTTTTTTCATTTTCATTTCCTCTTTTCTTTTTTGAAACATTCTAATTCTACGAACGTTTCCATTTAATCACATATTTTTCACTGATATCAACCAGCTTCATACCCAAAAGGCTGATAATCGATACCAGAATAATAATAGCAAACATGGTATCATACTGAAACAGTTTCTTGGACTGAATCATGTAGACACCTAGTCCTTCAAAGCCTCCCAACCACTCAGATACCACTGTTGTGATAAAGGCGTAGGAAACACTGACCCTAAAACCTGCATAAAAGTAAGGCAGGCTGACAGGGATTTTAAAATGCCACAGGATTTGCCAAGGCTTGGCCCGCATCAGACTAAACAAGGTCAGCATATCCTTGTCACAATGCCTAAAACCGTCCAAAATGCTGACGATAATAGGAAAGGTTGTCGTCAAGATAATCAAGACAATCTTGGGCAAAATCCCATAACCTAGCCACAAGACCAGAATAGGAGCTATGGCAATGGTCGGAATGGTCTGGACGACCACCATCATAGGGTAAATCAGGTCATTGAGCCAAGTCGAACTGTCCATAAGTACAGCCATGAGACAGGCAATCAAAACTCCCAAAATCAGCCCCAGTAAAGCCACTCTCAAGGTCGCCCAGCTATGGTGCCAGAGAAATTCTCTGTCACGAACAAAGGCCTGAAGAATTTCAAAAGGTGTCGGCAGGATAAACTTGGGGAGAAGTTTAAGAAAACCTGCTAACTGCCAGATTGACAAGACTCCCAGAAAGCCTAATAGACTAATGTGTCGTCTCAGTATACTTTTCAAGTTTCTCATCAATACTTAAAATCTCTCCTACATTTATTTTGACATTGGCAAAGACATTATCTGCCTTATTCCCTGCTACTTCCAGCGCTTCTTTGAGAATACGCATGAGCTCATCAAACTCCCCTTCCAAGACCGTTTCAAATGGTGTCACTACCATGGTCACTTCTTGAGCTTGCAGATAAGCAATGACTTGATCGATAACAGCAATCCGATCAATCCCCTGTGATAGGGGTAAAACTTGCAAGGCAATGCTTGCTTTCATAACAACCTCCTCTTCTCGTTTTCCTTTAACAAAAAGAAAAACCTTTACCATACATGGAAAAGGTGCAAAATTAGACTAAGTATCGTTCCCTACGCTGGCATTACCCAGATCAGGTGCGGTCGAAGTTTAACACTTCCTCTCAGACTGTACACAGACTCCCATATATTATATGGACATATGATAGCGCAAAACAAAAAAAATGTCAAGGAAACTGCTTACAGAAAAGAGCAGGAAATTTTTCCTACTCCAATTTTCTATACTCGTTCTCCATCACCGTTTAATCTGTAGCCATCCACCGTCGTATTCACAGCTAAGGCGCCTGAAGAGTAAGAATAGTACCATTTACCAGAGACTTGGTACCAGCCTGTTTTCATTGCTCCTGAACTATCCAGATAATACCACAGACCATTTTCCTTTAACCATCCTGTCTGCATTTCACCAGATGATTTCAAATAATACCAGCTAGAACCATCTTTCAGCCAGCCCGTTGATTTAGACCCATTTGATTTGAAATGATACCAACTACCATTTATTTTTTTCCAACCAACAGTCAATCCATTATTTGAGCTATAATTAGAACTATTTCCTGATTGATTCTGATAATTCTGTGACGAAGCCACTCCCTCTAGCTGGATATAGCGACGACTTCCGTTATAAGCCGTATAACTCAACCACTTGTATCCATCTTTTTCGAGAATTTGATCATAATGAACATTCTCCCCAGGATAATAGTAATCAATTACAGTTGCACTAGCTAATGGCTGATTTTTGATAGCTGACTTAGTCTTAAAATAATGTGTTCCTCCTGTTGAAGCTGAGGATTGACTGTGTCCAACACTGCCGCCAGCTAAATCTTTAAAATGAATAAAACCAGTCATAGTATTGGCCTTCACGGTGCGCTTGTTGTAAGATTCTCTTATTCCATAGTTGTATTCTTCAATCTCAATCTCATCTCCAATTACATTTGATACCCATGCAACATGGCCATAAGTCCCTGCAGTAGACCAAGCAATAGATCCAATAGCTGGTCTATTATCTACACGATAGCCTTCACGACGAGCACGATAGCCCCATTCATTCGCATTTCCATAAGCTGCTGGAATCTCAAAACCATTGACACTACTCAAACGAAAGGCTGCAAAAGAAGTACACTGACGAGAGTACATGCGCCACTGATCAATTTCCTGACTCCCATTTTTATAATGAGCAGGATAATCATCCCCACGCGCAATCGATCCATTCCCTCCAGAATAGGCATAGACACTATCACCCGCTGCTAGCATCAATCCTACTACTAAAAAAGGAACAACCTTTTTAACTGATTTTCTAAAAGAAAACCCTGTCTCTGTTACTGTAAATGGTGAAATTTTCATTCTTCCTCCTTGAAAATAATATAGTACTCAATGAAAATTAAAGATCAAACTAGGAAGCTAGGCGCAGGCTATACTTGAGTATGGCAAGGCGAAGCTGACGTGGTTTGAATTTGATTTTCGAAGAGTATAAATCGAAGATTGCCTTCACTTAAATTATTCGAAGAAAAAAGAAAAAGTGAGAAAATTTCTCACTTTAATCAAGATAATGAATCAAATTCTTTTCAGTAAGGATATCTGAGTAAGTAAAGGATTCAACATAAACATTAGCTTGTTTATCTCCTTCAACATTCCCAAATTCCACGATAAATAGGGATGGATAAACTTCAATTAGCTTACCCAATCTATTTTTTTGGCGCTTACGTCCATTTTCCAAAGTCATTTCAATTACATGACCCTCATGCGCCTTGATTTCTTCTTTAATTTTTTTCATCTTGGCTACATCTGTAAATGCATCTGTCATTTTATGCCTCCCTTTTTGAGATACTTGAAAATTTATTGTATTCTTTTTGGAAAATTAATTCCACTGTTCCACGAGCTCCACTACGGTTTTTCTCGATAATAACTTCTACCTTATTATTCGGTACACCTTCCTCTTCTTCACCACCACGCTCATAGTAATCGTCGCGATAAAGAAAGGCTACGATATCAGCGTCCTGCTCAATAGACCCAGATTCACGAATATCAGACAAGACCGGTCTCTTTTCCTGACGTTGTTCTACACCACGAGAAAGCTGACTTAGAGCAATTACGGGAACCTTCAGTTCCTTAGCTAAGATTTTCAACTGACGAGAAATTTCTGAAACCTCCTGTTGACGGTTTTCTCGGCCAGTTCCCGTGATCAATTGAAGGTAGTCTATCAAAATCAAACCTAGATTGCCCGTTTCTTGAGCCAATTTACGTGAACGTGATCGAATCTCTGTAATCCGAATCCCTGGTGTATCATCAATATAGATACTTGCATTAGCCAAATTACCTTGGGCAATGGTATACTTTTGCCATTCCTCATCGGTCAATTGACCCGTACGGATAGAATGCGACTCCACCAACCCTTCTGCCGCAAGCATACGATCCACTAGACTTTCCGCACCCATTTCGAGCGAAAAGATAGCAACCGTTTTGTCCAACTTAGTCCCAATATTCTGAGCAATATTTAAGGCAAAGGCTGTCTTACCAACCGCTGGACGAGCTGCTAGAATAATCAATTCCTCCTCATGAAGTCCAGTCGTCATATGATCTAAATCACGATAACCTGTCGCAATACCAGTAATATCGGTTGTTTGTTGCGAGCGAGCTTCCAGATTTCCAAAGTTGACGTTCAACACATCTCGAATATTCTTAAATCCACTTCGATTAGCATTTTCACTGACATCAATCAGCCCTTTTTCTGCCTGAGCAATGATTTCATCAGCTGGTTGTGAAGCCTCGTAAGCTTGATTGACAGACTCTGTCAACTTGCCGATTAATCGCCGTAGCATGGCTTTTTCAGCAACAATCTTAGCATAATACTCCGCATTAGCAGAAGTTGGTACAGAATTGACAATCTCAACCAAGTAAGACAGACCACCAATATTCTGCAAGTCACCTTGATTATCAAGAATGGTACGAACCGTTGTTGCATCTATGGCATCGCCACGATCGGATAAGTCAACCATAGCTTGGAAAATCAAACGATGGGCATACTTAAAAAAGTCGCGAGACTCAATGTATTCTCGCACAAAAACAAGCTTACTCTCATCAATAAAGATAGCCCCCAAAACGGATTGCTCAGCCAAGATATCTTGAGGTTGTACTCGTAACTCTTCTACTTCTGCCATCAGACTTCCCTTCCTTTTACAATCTTGTCAAGAAGGTGTAAATTTATCCTTCTTTCACACGAAGATTGATGACACTTGTGATATCTTGATAGATTTTCACTGGCACATCAATCAAACCAACCGCTCGAATCGGAGCTTGTACTTGGATATGACGTTTATCAATCTTAATTCCAAATTGCTTTTGCAATTCTTCTGCAATTTTCTTATTGGTAATAGAACCAAAAGTACGGCCATCTGGACCAACCTTTTCAACAAATTCTACAACAGTTTCTTCTGCCTCTAATTGGGCTTTAATTGCTTTTGCTTCTGCAATCATCTCAGCATGAGCTTTTTCTTCAGATTTTTGTTTACCACGAAGCTCACCTACCGCTTGAGCAGTCGCTTCTTTGGCTAGATTCTTTTTGATAAGAAAGTTTTGTGCATACCCTGTTGGCACTTCCTTAATTTCGCCTTTTTTACCTTTTCCTTTAACATCTGCTAAAAAGATTACTTTCATTCTTCTTTCTCCTTTTCCTTTATTTCATTTAATACAATTTCTGTCAGTTTTTCACCCGCTTCTGACAAGCTTAAATCCTTAATTTGAGCTGCTGCCAAATTAAAATGACCTCCACCGCCTAACTCTTCCATAATCCGTTGTACATTCAGTTTACTACGACTACGAGCTGAGATGGATATAAATCCTTGTGTATTTTTCGCAAGAACAAAACTCGCTTCAATACCTGACATAGCTAACATGGCATCTGCTGCCTTACTAATAACAACTGTATCATAGCATTTCGAGTCCGTAGCCTCTGCTATCAATACATCTGAACCAAATTTACGCCCCTGTAAAATCAGTTCATTGACCTCACGATATTCTTCAAAATCTGTCGCAGCGATTTCTTGGATAGCAATACTATCACTTCCTCTCGTTCTGAGATAGCTAGCAACATCAAATGTTCGACTAGTCACTCGTGAGGTGAAATTTTTAGTATCCAGCATCATACCAGCCATCAAAACACTGGCCTGCATACGACTCAAACGATTTTTCTTAGAATTCTGGAACTGAATCAATTCCGTTACCAACTCACTGGCACTGCTGGCACCACTTTCGATATAAGTGATAACGGCATTATCAGGAAAATCCTGATCCCTTCTGTGGTGGTCAATAACAATGGTCTGTGTAAACAAATCATAAAATTCTTTCGATAAAGTTAAGGCAGTCTTTGAATGGTCTACAAGAATCAACAAAGAACGATTAGTCACCAAGCCCATTGCTTCCTTAACAGACAACAACTTCGTAACTCCTTCTTTTTCTAAGAATGAAACAGCTCGTTCAATATCCGGCGACATTTGTTCTTCGTCATAAATAGCATAACTATTTTCAGTTACATTGCTGGCAAATAACTGCATACCTACAGCAGAGCCCAAAGCATCCATATCTAAATTTTTGTGACCAACTACAAAAACCTGATCCACACTTCGAATCTTATCTGAAATAGCTGTCATCATAGCACGCGTACGAGTCCGTGTACGTTTGATTGAGGCAGCAGACCCACCACCAAAATAAACTGGATTTTTTGTTTCGTCGTTCTCCTTGACAACCACCTGGTCACCACCACGCACTTCAGCCAAGTTCAAATTGAGCAAAGCAACTTTCCCGATCTCATCATGATTTCCATCACCATAAGAAAAGCCCATACTTAAGGTCAAAGGCAACTGTCTCTGTTTCGACTCTTCTCTGAAAGCATCGATAACAGAAAATTTATCATTCATCAATCCTTCAAGCACCGTGTAGTCCGTAAATAGATAAAAACGGTCCATACTCACTCGACGGGAGAACATGGCATGTTTCCCAGCAAATTCTGAAACAAAGTTGGCTACAAAACTGTTAATATGACTGATATCAGACTCGGATGTTTCATCTTCTAAATCATCGTAGTTGTCAACAGAAACGATCCCAATCACAGGTCGACTCGTTACTAACTCAACAGTCGCTTCGTATTCTCCAGACACATCAAAGAAGTACAGAACTCCAGATACCTTGTCCATATGAACCGAATAACGAGTCTCACCCAAGGTGGCATAAGAACCTGGATTTCCTACCGATGCCTTAATAATTGTTTGAATTAATGCCACATCAATCTCGCCTACTTCATTAGTCAAAATCAATTCAGCATAAGGATTAAACCATTCAACTTCACCTGACGACAAGTCTAACTTAATAACTCCAACAGGCATCTGTTCTAACAAGGTTGTCAAACTTTCTTCAGCTTGGTGGTTTACATACTGGATTTGTTCTACTTCACTCCTTGAGTAGTAGTCTCTCTGATGGATGAACAATAAACTATATAAACCCAAAATAAGTAGCAAAAGAAATAGCGTTACCAGTGTATTCGTTACAAAAACAAGTTGCACAGATAGCACTCCGAACGCCACTATTCCTAATATTAAGGGGAAAATAGGACTTACATAAAATTTTTTCATTCCAAACCTCTTGGCACCCATTATACCATAATAACCACCAAAAAGCGACTTTTTAAAAGTGTAATCAGTAATTCTATCCATTGTAAGAAAAAGGAAGGTTTACAATTCAGTAAACCTTCCTTTACACATATTGGAATTAAGATTCTTTAACTTCTAACAGACCAATTTCACCATCTTCACGACGATAAATCACATTGGTTGTTTGATCTTCAACATCCACATAGATAAAGAAATCATGTCCCAACAAATCCATTTGTAGAATAGCTTCTTCCAAATCCATTGGTTTTAAATCAATTTGTTTTGAACGAACAACTCTAGACTGGACAACATTTGGATCTTCCACCAAAGCATCTGTAAATAATTGACTAGTTGCTACCTTATTTTTATTTTTACGCTCGATTTTTGTTTTATTTTTACGAATCTGACGTTCAATTTTATCGGTTACAAGGTCAATTGAACCATACATATCTTGGGACACATCTTCTGCACGAAGAGTAATTGAGCCAAGTGGAATTGTCACTTCCACTTTAGCAGTTTTTTCACGATACACCTTCAAGTTAACTCGAGCATCCAACTCTTGTTCAGCTTGAAAATACTTTTCGATCTTTTCGAGTTTAGAAACTACATAATCACGAATTGCTTCTGTTACTTCTAGGTTTTCACCACGGATACTATATTTAATCATATGAGTACCTTCTTTCTAAACATTTTTGTTTTTTCTGATTTCATTATAACGCTTTCATTTTATTTTTGCAAATTTTTTCCTCATCTTACAAGGGAAAATGTTTTTACATCCTCAGCACCAGCTTCTTCCAGCAGTTTCTTCACACGATTTATAGTTGTTCCAGTAGTATAAATATCATCTATAAGTAGGATTTTCTTAGGAATAGTGACTCCACTTTTAATAAAGAACGGAAGTTCTGTTGCCAAGCGTTCTGAGCGACTTTTAGAAGAACTAGCTCTCTCTTCTCTTTTCTCTAATAAATCCAGATACTTGAAACCTGCTGCTTCAACTAAACCTTCAACCTGATTAAATCCTCTGTCAAGCAGTCTTTCAGGACTTAGGGGAATGACTACAAATTGATACTCTTTGTACTTTTTCAACTCCTCACTTAAAAATGAAGCGAAAACTTTTCTTAAAAGGAAGTCTCCATCAAACTTATACCGACTAAAAAAATCTTTCATAGCTTGATTGTAAGTAAAAATCGCTCTATGATTGACCTCAACTCCTTCTTTACACCAAAATTGACAGTCTTGACACTTCGTTGACAAATTTGTTTTCATACAGTTTGGGCAGTTCTCTTCTCCAATCCTCTCAAAAGTAGAGTCACAGTCTGAACAAAGACAAGAGTCATCATTCTTCAGAAGTAAGAGACTACTAAAAGTTAAAACAGCCTTCATAGTCTGCCCACACAATAAGCACTTCATAGACCCGCCTCCTTGTTCATCTGCTTGATTTCCTTGATTGCTTTTTTGATGGAAGCATTTAGTCCATCATGAAAAAAGAGCAATTCACCAGTCGGTCTATCCATGCTTCGCCCAACTCGTCCACCAATCTGAATCAAGCTAGACTTGGTAAACAAACGATGATTGGCCTCTACTACGAAAACATCCACACAAGGGAAGGTAACTCCACGCTCCAAGATTGTAGTACTGATAAGTATTGTCAATTCTCCATCTCGAAAAGCTTGTACTTTCTCTAATCGATCTTCTGTGACAGACGATACAAAACCAATTTTCTCATTTGGAAATTGCTCCTGTATGATTTCTTTTAACTGTTCCCCTTTCTTAATCTCTGAGGCAAAAATAAGTAACGGATAACCTGTCTTTCTCTGTTTCTCAATATAAGACTTTAACTTTGGTGACAAACACTTCTTCTCTAAATAGCGATTAAAATCCGATAACCAGACAGGTTTAGGAATAATCAACGGATTTCCATGAAATCGTCTTGGCAAACTCAATCGTTTTAGTTCTCCTATGCGAACCTTCCTATCTAACTCATCTGTCGAAGTCGCTGTTAAAAAGATTCTCAGCCCATTTTCCTTTACACTATTCTTGACAGCATGGTAAAGAGTGGGATTGTCAACATAAGGAAAGGCATCTACTTCATCCACTATCAGCAAATCAAAAGCTTGATAAAACTTCAATAACTGATGGGTCGTCGCAACAACTAGTGGTGTTCGAAAATACGGCTCTGATTCTCCGTGTAGTAAAGATATCTCGCAAGCAAAATCATCTTGCAGGCGCTTATACAGCTCCAAACAAACATCTATGCGAGGACTGGCCAAACACACTGCACCACCCCTATTAATCACCCTAGCCACAACTTGATAAATCATTTCTGTCTTTCCAGCCCCTGTCACCGCATGTACCAAGGTTGGCTCTTGCTTCTCTACTGCTTGAATCAGTCCCTCTGACACCTTCTCTTGAAAAGGAGTTAATTGACCATACCATTTAAGAACATCTTGCTTCGGAAAATCCTCCTGTGGGAAATAGTATAAAGCTTGATCACTCCTGACTCGCTTCATAATTAAGCACTCCCGACAATAGTAAGCACCGATGGGCAAATACCATTCTTCTAGAATAGTACTATTACAACGTTGACAGAAAAGTTTCCCCTTCTCCTTTCTCATTGCTGGAAGTTTCTCCGCCAACTGACGTTCCTCTTTAGTTAATTCATTCTCCGTAAACAAACGACCGAGATAATTTGGATTTACTTTCATACTTCTTTATTCGTAAAAACCTAGCGCTTTAGATGATTTTTTAGTACAATTAAATCATGGAATTTCGAACAATTAAAGAGGACGGTCAAGTCCAAGAAGAAATCAAAAAATCCCGCTTTATCTGTCATGCCAAGCGTGTTTATAGCGAAGAAGAGGCTCGTAACTTCATTACTGCCATCAAAAAAGAACACTACAAAGCTACGCACAACTGCTCGGCCTTCATTATTGGGGAACGTAGTGAAATTAAACGGACAAGTGATGATGGTGAGCCTAGTGGTACTGCTGGCGTTCCCATGCTTGGGGTGCTAGAAAATCACAATCTTACTAATATCTGTGTGGTAGTGACACGCTACTTTGGTGGCATTAAGCTAGGCGCTGGAGGATTGATTCGTGCTTACGCAGGCAGTGTTGCCTTAGCTGTCAAGGAAATTGGCATCATTGAAATAAAAGAACAGGCTGGCATTGCTATTCAAATGTCTTACGCTCAGTACCAAGAGTACAGTAACTTTCTTAAGGAACATGATCTTATGGAACTTGAGACAAACTTTACAGATCAAGTCGATACGATGATTTATGTTGATAAAGAAGAAAAAGATAATATTAAAGCTGCACTGGTGGAGTTTTTTAATGGAAAAGTTACTTTAACTGATCAAGGTTTACGTGAAGTTGAAGTTCCTGTAAACTTAGTGTAAACAAAGGAGAAAAATATGGCATTTGGAAAATTCATTCAAGGACTCGCTGGTAACTTTAGCGAGCAAAACAAAGAAACTCTTATCAAAGAATATGGACAATATCTACTGGAAAATGAAGAAATTCAAAGTGGATATAAACTGATTCGTGACTCAATTATATTTACAAATATCCGTATTATCTTTACAGATAAACAAGGCGCTACTGGTCGTAAGATGTCCATTAAATCAATTTTTTTGATGAATATTGTTAATGTTGAAATGGAAACTGCAGGAGCAGGTATAGATGATAGTGAAATAACGATTACTTATCTAGAAAATGTTTTTCTAAAAGCACATAATGAGCATTTTAGTGCTCATAAATTTGAATTTCCTAAGAAAACAGATATCGTTCCACTTTACACCTATTTACTAGAATTAGCTTATCACAATCGCTTGAAAATTAATGGCTTAGACCTATGATATAAAAAAATCCTATCGCTTCGATAGGATTTCTATATTTTACAAATGGTATAGATAGCGTTATACTAGAAATATCTTATACAAAGAGGTGTATTATGGCTATTTATAACAACATTACTGAACTAATCGGACAAACACCGATTGTTAAACTCAACAACATTGTTCCAGAAGGTGCTGCGGACGTTTACGTAAAGCTTGAAGCATTTAACCCTGGTTCATCTGTAAAAGATCGTATTGCCCTTAGCATGATTGAAAAAGCTGAACAAGACGGTATTCTGAAACCAGGTTCTACTATTGTTGAAGCAACAAGTGGAAATACTGGTATTGGGCTTTCATGGGTAGGTGCTGCTAAAGGGTATAAAGTTGTCATCGTTATGCCTGAAACGATGAGTGTAGAACGACGTAAAATTATCCAAGCTTATGGTGCTGAACTCGTCCTAACTCCTGGTAGCGAAGGAATGAAAGGTGCTATTGCTAAGGCCCAAGAAATCGCTGCTGAACGCGATGGTTTCCTTCCTCTTCAATTTGACAATCCAGCTAATCCAGAAGTACACGAAAGAACAACAGGAGCTGAGATACTAGCTGCTTTCGGTAAAGATGGATTAGATGCCTTTGTTGCTGGAGTCGGTACCGGTGGAACAATTTCTGGTGGTTCTCATGCACTCAAAACAGCAAACTCAAGAATTCAAGTTTTTGCAGTAGAAGCAGATGAATCTGCTATTCTGTCTGGAGAAAAACCTGGCCCTCACAAAATTCAAGGTATCTCAGCTGGATTTATTCCTGATACACTAGATACAAACGCCTATGATGGTATCGTTCGTGTAACATCAGACGATGCTCTCGCACTTGGCCGTGAGATTGGCGGAAAAGAAGGATTCCTTGTTGGTATTTCTTCAGCTGCAGCTATCTACGGAGCCATCGAAGTTGCTAAGAAATTAGGTACAGGTAAGAAAGTCCTTGCTCTAGCACCAGATAACGGCGAACGTTATTTGTCTACATCACTCTATGAATTTGAAGTGTAGTCTTCTAAATACATTTAGCCCTTATTATAGGGCTTTTTATTTTACCTTGAAAATAGGGGCTCTTTGTCAACTGTAGTGGGTTGATGAAAAGCTAAGCTCGAGAAAGGACAAATTTCGTCCTTTCTTTTTTGATATTCAGAGCGATAAAAATCCGTTTTTTGAAGTTTTCAAAGTTCCGAAATCC